>JBGPGZ010000078.1:0-12268 GCA_041484175.1 Cyclobacteriaceae bacterium
AATCAACGGTTTAGTTCTGGTTTAACAAGTCCTTTTTTCCGGGCAATCTCCAACATGAGCCGAAAGGCCTCCTCCCGGTCATTGCGTATCAGGCCGTCAAGGATGGCCTCCTTTATCTGTTCTTTTATCTCGCCAACGACCCGACCCGGGGCAAGATTGAATTGTTGCATGATCTCATCACCTGAAATGGGTGGCTGGAAATTGCGAACGCGGTCCTTTTCTTCCACCTCCAACATTTTTTGCTCCACCTTCTCAAAATTGCGGAGGTATTTGCTCACCTTTTCGGGATTCTTGGACGTAATATCTGCCCTGCAGAGTTTCATCAGCGCCTCACAGTCATCCCCGGCTTCGAAAAGCAATCGCCGCACAGCCCCGTCAGAAACTTCCTGTGATAGGGCAATTGGCCGAAGGTGCAATTTTACTAATTTTTGCACGAACGACATTTTCTCATTCATCGGAAGTTTCAATCTCCTGAAGAGTCCAGGTACCATTCTTCCGCCCTTGTCCTCATGACCGTGAAATGTCCAGCCATGCCCGGGGTCAAAACGCTTGGTCAGAGGTTTTGCAATATCGTGGAGCAACGCGGCCCATCGCAGCCATAAATCATCTGACATCTTAGAAACATTATCCAGCACCTGAAGCGTATGAAAAAAATTATCCTTGTGGGCCTTGTTGTCGACGTACTCCACGCCATGCAATGCCACCATTTCAGGAAAGAATTGCTTGAGCAACCCACTGTGAAATAAAAGTTTAAATCCATACGATGGCACCGGTGAAAGGATGATCTTATTCAACTCGTCCGTGATCCGTTCCATCGAAACAATTTTCAAACGTTCGGCCAGATGGAGAATGGCCTGAAAAGTTTCAGCTTCAATGTCAAAATTCAATTCGGAAGCAAAGCGTACCGCCCGCATCATCCGCAATGGATCATCTGAGAATGTAACTGCAGGATCCAGCGGGGTCTTGATCATTTTGCGCTTCAGATCACCCACGCCATCAAAGGGGTCGACTAATTCGCCATAATCATCCTCATTCAAGCTGATGGCCAACGCATTGATGGTGAAGTCCCTTCTGTTTTGATCGTCCTCCAGGGTTCCACCCTCCACGATCGGTTTTCGCGATTCGAGCCGATACGACTCTTTTCGAGCTCCTACAAATTCCAATTCATAGCCAGACTGCCGGATCATCGCAGTGCCAAAGTTTTTAAAGACCGTTACCGGCACGCCTTGCAATTCTTCAGCGACCTCTCGGGCCAGTTCAATTCCACTTCCCAGGCAAACAAAATCAAGGTCCTTGGAAGGCCTGTTCAATTTCAGGTCGCGGACAAATCCCCCGATGACAAAGGCCCTCAATCCCAATTGTTTAGCACTCCTGGAGACGGTCTGAAAAATTGGATTCTGACTTAATTCAGCAGCAAAATTCACACTCACCTTGCGTTTAAATCGCCAAAGGTAAGGTATTTCGACAGGATTTGGCGGGGAAATTCAACCGGGGGTTTAGCGCATCTTGTGCATAAAGGTCGGACATGGAATAAAATCCCCCTTCCTCTTGGTACGCGAATTCATGTTGATGCCCATTTTATACTTCAGCGCTATTTCATGCGTCCCCCCTGAAATCGGTCCTAATTCGGAAACAGTAAAATCGTAACTATAAGACACTTCGACTATCTCAAAATTAAATCCAAGGATGACGACAACGGCATCCTGGCTGATGTTTCCTTTCGCATTCTTCGATACGGGAATCCCGCGGTACCACAATCCAAGAACGATCGGATCGTATAAAAAATATGCTCCAACATCGAGCTGATCAAATCTTCCCTGTCTCTTATAAACAAAGGAAGGTGATAAAACAGAAATGTGCTCGCGCTTGAAGGGGCCCCCATACAAGGGGATTCTGACACCGCCATGGATGGTGGTCTTGATAGGAATGGCTGCTTCCTCACTAACCAACGACCGGTTCGGTCGATTCATGTGACTTTCAGCAACGCCAAACCAAAACGTTTTATTATATGCCAACAAGCCGGCATTAAAGTCAAAATAATGCGCCATACCCATGCTGCTGATAGCCGGATCATCGCTGGGGGCATTTCCCGAAGCGTCAAACAGCAGCTGGTCTCCAAAAATCAATTTATTGAAATCAATACTTCGAAAAGCATAGCCAAAGTTGAGACCTGAAGAAATGACCCATTTATTTGAAACATTCCATTTGTAAGAATATAAGAAGTTAAACTGGGTGGATTTCATCCCGGCGCTACCGGCTTTGTCTACCGTTGCCAAAAAGCCAACGCCGCTGTTATATTGGTAAAGGTTGTAATCATAGGAGACGGCAAACGTCTGATAACCTCGCGCAACGTTTGGCCACTGGTTCCGGTAGTTGGAAATAAAGCGATGGTCATTGGTTGTGCCCGTGAAGGCAGGGTTTAAGTACAAGGGGGCGGAATAATATTGCGAGAATTCAGGATCCTGCGCATGGGTTTGCTGTGCGATTGTCAAAAACAAAAACACTGCTGTATAAAAGGTTTTCATCGGATCAGGTTAATGTCACCCACGCGCACAATTCTTTCTCCATTCTCATACATCGCCGAGAGCCTGTAGACATATACATCCTGAGCACACAACCTGCCATTATAATATCCATCCCAGCCGGTTTGCGGATCGCGGCTTTCAAAAAGCAGTTGCCCCCAGCGGTTAAACACCAGAAGTTCAAACTCTACAACCCCACGGGTGATGGGAAGAAAAATATCGTTCTTTCCGTCACTCATTCCGCCGGCGCCGCTCGCGGACCCTGACAGGTTTGGTGAAAATGCATTCGGTATTAACACTTGCCCGCCTTTTTGAACCCTCACGGCACCGACCATCACGGTAGTGTCTGAGCATCCATGAACGCTGGAAGCAATCAGTGTAATATTATACAGCCCTTCTGTCTTGTACTGGTGTTCGGGTTCTTGCTCCAGGGAATTGGATCCGTCGCCAAAGTCCCAGAAAAAAGTAGTCGCGTCAAAACTGCGATTGCTCGTGAAGAGAATGCCGCCGGGGATATAAACCAATGCCGGCTTGACCGCAAAATCTGCTTGTGGCTTTGGAAATACCTCGATGATCAATAGCTTCGTAAGCGTCACGCTTGGACCCGTGATATTGGAGGCCGATAAGGTCACCGAATATTTTCCCGGCTGAAAGAAGGTATAGGTTGGATCGATGGCATGAGACGTCCCCTGCCCGTCTCCAAATTCCCAAACATACGTGCTGGGATCGGCAAACTTTGAAAGGTTGGTGAAGTTTACGGTCAACGGAACGCAGCCGGAGGCCGGGTCATAAGAAAAGTCAATAACGGGAGGTATCGGATCAATGAGGATGGCCTGCGTTTGTGTTTCGATACAAACATTGCTGGTAACCGTCAAGGAAATAATGTAAGTTCCATAGGTTGAATACGTGTGACTGATCGTAGGGTCCGAAACGGTGGATGTATTTCCATCTCCGAAATCCCACAAGTATTGCCATGGGCCTGGGATTGTCGTATTGGTGATTGTCACGGTGGATCCGGGAAGCGACTGGATCAGCGGGCTGACCGTAAACGAAGCATTCATGTCGTCCTGTTTGCGAACGGTCCAGGATTGGGAAGACACAATGCTCAAGCAATTTGCAAAGTTCTTCGTATCGAGATTTACGTTGACGGCAAGGTCAGCATTTGTAGAAGCCGGCCGATTGAACGTGTGTTCAATTACGTCCGTCGCGGCCGTAACATCTGAAATGGTAGTGCCATTTTCCTGGATGACCCAGTGGTACTGCGGCAGTCCCTTCTGTGTGGCGGAAAGTTGGACCTTCATGATGTTACAATCAAAGGCCAACGTATCGATGCTGAAAACAGATGATGGCACCGGGCTTATTCGGATGGTACGGGTAGAATCACCATAGCAACCAGTCGGAAGCGTGGTGACCAGCGTGACAAAAAAATCCTTGAGTGCCAGCGTCGTGTTTGAAAAAGAATAACTGAACGAGGGAGTTGTGCCGGTACTCGTTTGAGAAATCAATCCCGCGACATCACTCACCTTCCATGTGTAATCGGATGGATTTCCGGATTGTGTTCCGTTGTCCACCATAAAATTGACGGTCTGAGGCGAGCAATTATCATTGAACGGAGAATAATTGATCGAAATGAAACCGGACTGCGTGCCAGGGAATACGGTGACTGTAACCGGCGGTGAAATCCGTTCACAGCTGTTCACGGTAACGGCGTGCAGTCTGACATCCACCGATTTATTGGTGGTGGTTACGTTTTCAAAATCATAGGGGAAAAGATTGGAAAACCCGGGATCGGAAGGACGCTGCGTTGCCACCGGTTGAAATCCCAAGCCTTGCTTCTCATCCATTTCCCAGACAAACCGGTCAATGACATCCGGTTGGCCCGCGAAGGAGGTGTTGGTGAAATTAACCCTGAGAACACTGCATCCTGTAAGCACATCGGCAGTTAAACTGGCATTTGGCAGGGGATCGACCTGCACAGGCACAACCAGAAGATCGGTACACGCATTTTGATCCGTTGTAACACGCAATGCGACCTGATGGATGCCTCCTGCGCCAAGGGCGCGCGTAAACATTGATTGATTATCGAAGGCTGGATCTTTGTTGAACGTAACACCATCATAATTAAAATCCCATTCGCGCAAAACGATGCTTTCCCCGTTGACCGGATTCAAGGTTGAATTTTCGGCAAAGGCATTTTGACTTCCTTCACAAACACGAGTGGCTGTAAATGCAGGGACCGGTTTCTCGTAGACGCGCACTTGCACTTCATCAAAGGTGGAACACCCTGTAATTTTGTCGCGCACGAAAAGCGTCACGCGATAGACGCCTTCGTTGAGGAATGACAAATCAAAAGGACCGAGTTGGGTATCGGAATAGGTTCCGGGCCCCGGCCCTGGTTCTTCGCGTACCAAAGCATTGTTCTCATCGCGGAATTCCCACCGCCATTGTGTTGTAGGATTTGATCCTCCTGCTGAAATATCTCTAAAGCGGACTTGAAAAGTAGTGAGTGTCGGAGAGGCCTGCTGACAAAAGTAGGGTACAAGGGGATTGTCAGCAAGGTCTGTGATTCCAATTTTTGCCACCAAAGTTGGTGTGATATCAATCGGCAGATCAAATGTATTCTCACAGGTTCCATGAGCAGACGGGTCACTGGCCCGCAGCCGGATCAGCTTTGGTCCGCCGGAAGAATATGCATACGTAGGGTTCTTTGCATTGCTCGTGCCGACCTGTGTGGTCCCGGTGGCATCATCGTAAAACTCCCACGTGTAGGCGTAAGAATTGACGCTGGGGGTAAGATTAGCCAGGAAAATTGTTTCGTTAACACAAAAGCTGCGCTTTGAATTTCCCCCAGCGTCCTGAGCGTCAAAATTAGGAGCCGGCGCGGCGATGATCAGGATATATCCACGGGTTATTCTGGCATCCTCATAATTGGGGTTGGCTGCATCACCATTCCATGGATTACAAACATTCCAGTTGAAAAGTGTTATTTCAAACCGGTGACCGATCAGGTTTGCCGGATCGGCAGGTGCATTCATGGGAAAACTCACCGAAGTCGGACCATCGGCAGGAAACGGGACGGTGTCCACCGGGCCAAAATATCCTGCTGTAACGGGCAGGCCTGCCGTTCCCCTCGTTTGAGGGCTCACAAGGTTTCCGGCTCCATCGGTTAGCCCTTGAGGGCCCCCGTCGGTCAGCCTGAGATTACGGATGGTGGTACCAGGGTTGTTGTTGGTACCATATACGAACTGAACGTTGCGGGTAAGCCTGTTGGGATTGTCAGGCTCCACACCAATATTACAATTGAAGTCTGAATTGTCGGAGAATACGGCATTGACAACCGGATTATTGAAACAAACATTCCAGTTGGCAGGCGTCATGGATACTACGCCGTTAGCCTGGTCATCTGTTCCCCAGTAGGGTGCAGTTTGAGTTTGTGTTGAGGTGGGGCACAAAACTCCGGCGACAATAATTGAAACAGTGGGCCGGATGGAGCATTGGCCGTTGTTGGTGAAATACGTAAACGTAGCATTTGCCGTGAAGGAGGTGTTGCCTGCCCCAGCTATCAGTCCGGAACTTAAATCAATGGTTGTAACCGTGTTTGCCGGATCGTTCCATACGTACTGGATCTGAATATCCGCAGGGTTTTGAGGCAGCGTGAAGTAGTAGGTAATCTCACACCGGTTTACAGAAGATGGCGCACAACCAAAGGTAGGCGTAAAAAATATGTCACGCCGCGAGCTTAATGCATTGCATTGCGCAAGGGACTTCCAGTGGCCGCACAGTAAAGCGAAGGCCAGCAGTAGCAGCTTAAGGGTGATGTGATTTTTGCGACTTCCTATGCTATTTCTTTTCAATACCATCAACACTAACCGATCCATTTTGAGGGATTGAAAGCCAAGCAGACATCATTAATCAAGTGAATAAAATAAAAGAAACCTGGGGGTCAGGTCTACGGGTTGTTTTTGTCGATCAAGGGGTGAAAAAAGCAGATTAACGGAGGCAGGGTACTGCTTTTGTACGCCGTTTTCCGCATGCGAATCGGAGGGTGGTTCGTCCCTTTTACGCCCGTGACATTTTAATCAGAAAATCAATGCGGGAGAAAATGAAAAATCAATTATTTCCAGAAACTCTGCTTGGTATTGAAGGTTGGACAGGGGATCAAACGGTTTCTCTTCTTGACACCGCGGTGGAGCGGCTTGGCCACAAACTCATACATGATAGAAATCTCATGCGACCCTCCTGATGTTGTTGACAGCTGGGAAATTGAAAAATCATAGCTATATCCGATGGTAAAGTTTTTCATATAAAGCCCCATGGTGAAGATCAATGCGTCCTGGTTGACGGTGCCGATCACATTTTTCTGGAACGGCTTGCCCCGGTACCACACGCCAATGGAAAGCGGATCAATATGATAATTCACACCGAGATCCAATTGAGTGATGGGCCCTTGGATCCGGTAAATAAAAGACGGCGTCAGGTAGGATACTTTTTCGATCGTTCGCGGTCCCGCATAAAGTGATATTCGCGCGCCCCCGTGAATGGTTGTTTTCATAGGAAGCCTGCTCACACTGTTGAGTACAGAGATATTGGGCGTGTTCATATGACTGAATGATGCACCTAAAAACAAACCCTTGGTATAGAAAAGAAATCCGGAGCCAAAATCAAAATATTGCTGATTCCCCAACTTTTGTAAATCCGGGTCGAGGGAGACACCGTTGTACTCAAGGCCATCTCCCAACCGCAGTTTGGTGCGGTCAATGCCATTAAACCCATACCCGAACGAGAGCCCTGGTGAAAAAACCAAATTCTCTGAAATCTTTACTTTATAACTGTAAAGCAAATTTGCCGTCGTTGTTCTCCACCCTGCTGATCCCATCTTGTCCGTTGTTGCCAGGAGACCAAAGCCACTCTTCAGCTCGTCAACCCAAATATCATAACTCGCCGCGTAGGTTGTAAATGCCTGCGGGAGGTTGGGCCATTGAATGCGGTTGTTGGCGACAAGTCGCTGTTGGGCAGTAATCCCGGTAAAGCCCGGATTCAGATAAAGAGGAGACTGATAATACTGCGAAAACTGCGGGTCCTGGGCTAATGCAAGCCCCGCTGTTATCCCAAAGAGCATCAGCGATACAATGACTTTCTTCATGCGATCAGTCCTAAAGTTATCGGATCATCGTTACATCTCCAATTTGCGTTGATCGTTGATTGTCTGACAAGCGGATTGTCAGCTTGTACACATATACCCCTGCAGGCATCAACCTGCCGTTCTTATCATAACCATCCCAACCAACGGTGGCACTGTTACTTTCAAATACAAGGTTGCCCCATCGATCAAAAATCTGCATGTTAAATTCTTCAACGCCTTTCACGATCGGCAGGAATACATCGTTGAAGGAGCCGTTGCCGGAAACCCCTCCGTTAGGACCATTCGCATTGGGCGTAAACGCATTCGGAACTTTCGTTACGCCACCTTGCTTGGCGATGATCACACGCTTTAATGTATCGGCACAGATCACCCCGTTACCGTGATCTTCCATGGCAATCAGTGTGATATCATATTTGCCTTCAATTTTATAAATGTACTTGGGTTCAAATTCTGTGGAGGTACCGTTGTCTCCAAAATCCCAGAGATAATCACTGGCACCAAAGCTGAAGTTAAACGTGCTCAACTCAGTATCCGGAACAAATACAACATCGGGACGGACATCAAAAGAGGCGCGTGGCCTGTCAAAGACCTCAAAAGTCTGAATCGGCGCCGTCTGCACCTGTCCTGTGAGTGAACTGGAGGTCTTGAGGAACAGTGTATACTTCCCGGCTGAGTTGACCTGGAAGGCCGGCATCGGCGAATTGGAGGTGGCTGATATCCGTCCATTATTGTCAATGAGTGTCCATTCCATCACGTCTCCGGTGGAAGTATTTTCAGTAACCGTGATCACCGATGGGTAACAGGACGCGGGAGGCACCGCCTTGAATGCAGCGATAAGCGGCAACAAAGGGATGTTGATCGTCTTACTGAACTCACTGGCACACGATAACCCGGCGGCCTCGGCTGCAATGTTTGTGGCATTGAGGATTATATCCCGGGGGCCCGCTGATGTATAAGTCACTGGGAACGGCCCCGCGCCAATCGCAGTCGCCGGGGTGGCATCCAGCCCAAAGTCCCAGTCATAACGGAATGCCGCAGGATCAATCGGCACCGAGGTGTTGGTAAACGTAACCACGGACGTGCCTCCTACCATGGGCGGAATTGTACCTTCATCAAAGCCGGCGGTAATTCCGCGATATACGGTAATCGGCATGATCACATCGGGAGCAGCACAATTCCCATTCGTAGATTGATACACTACCTCATAAATAATTGGATTGGTCGTTGTGTTATTCGTCAGGTTATAAGTCACCGTCGCCGTTGTCCTGACATCAATTTCTGTGGCCGTTCCCTGAACGCGGTAAAACCAGCGGTGACCTGTAGCAGCGACCCCTTTGCTTTGATTGACAAACTGCACATCCTCACCACTGCAAATTTCATCGATGCGAGGAAAGACATTGGTAAAGATCGTCGGGAATACTTGTACCGTTACGGTCTTGCTATCTGAACAACCATCGACGGCGACAAAGTTAGGATCGGTTAAGCTTGTTTCCAGCCGCACCGTGTACTTCTGCAACTTGGTTGGACTTGCATTGGTGAAAGTATGTCCTTGAATTGCGCCGGCCTGGTTCGCCGCTGCAACGAGGGAATCTAAACTTCCATCACTCCAGTCCCATTTATACTTAACGTCTTTTACCTCATTCAATTGGAATTGCGCGGGATAGGGGCTGCATGAAGGCGATGGCCCAACCAAACTGAAGGTAGGGTCAGTATCTCCAACGGTAAAATTCACACTTGTGAATGGTCCGGGATTAACACAGCCAAAGGCATCTTTCATGGCCGTGATGGTGTAGGTAGTGTTTACGATCGGTTGGATCTTAAATGATTTGAAGAAGCCGGCATTGGTCACGTTGGTCGTCGTGGTTCCATCGGTATAACTAAAGGTAAACGGAGCGACGCCCGCCAGGTCGAAGCTCAAATTGTCCTTGTTGTTATCCAGGCACATCCACGTGTCAGGATTCTGGAAGCCGATACTCATCTGAGGAGCGACTTGAACGATCATCGTCTTGGGCTGACTTGCACATGCAGTTGCACCAGGGCCTGTTGCTGTGATGGTGTAGGTCAGGAATTCCAGCGATGTAGTCGTGTTTGTCAACACCTGGTTAATGACGGGACCTGATCCGTCCACGCCACCCATGGTATTGGGGGGATCTACGGTCCAGTTGAAGATGGTCCCGACCACAGGGCTGCTCAAAGGAACATTCAACGTGCCTGCATAGCAAACATTTACAGAGGCCGGTACAGCAAACCCACCAGGAATCGGGTTGACGATTACATCAATAATCAATGGAGGGCCCGGGCAATTACTTGCTTTTGGGACTATGGTATAACGTACCGTGGCCGGAATGGAACCCGTATTCTTTATCGTCTGAAAAATCAAATCACCTACTCCCGTGGGTTGTACGGTAGCAGCTCCGGCCACAACGGAGGTGGTCCAATTAATAATCGTGTTGGCAACATCGGAAGTCAGGCTGATGTTTACAAAGTCGTTGCTACAAATGGGGGCTTGAGGGGTCGCACTCAGGTTTGGAAGCGGATTGACATTAACCGCGATTGTTGTATTATCACCTACGCAACCCAATCCCCCGCTCACCACCGGCAGCAATGTATAGGTTACTGTTTGCACAAAGGTCGTCGGATTGCTCCAAACATCAGTGATGGACTGTCCATTCAAATAAAATGCAGGGGGTGCAGCCGAAGTCAGTGTCATACCTCCTGTTGCAACCGCACTTATTACGTTAAAATGGATTGCCCCAGCCGTGAATGTGTTGGTTGAGCTTAGAACGATGGATGTTGCAGTCCCTTCACAAACGGTTGAAATTGGTGGGGTTGCCGTGAGCTTTGGTTTGGGTTCAACTAAAACGACAACATTGACGGGAGGTGGCGGTGCGGTACATCCGCTTCCTCCTCTTGCTCCATTGGCCACCGCGGTGATCGAATAGGTAACCGTAGCGGGGTTTGGTGAATTGTTAACCAGGAAGTCCGAGATCTTTGAATTGGCTGAAACGTTACTGGCTGAGGGAACAAAACCGGATATCAAGCCGCCGACTGAAGAAACCGCCGTGTAATTAAACGTAATGGGTCCAGCTGTTGGTATCGTTGGTGAGATCAGGTCAATATCCGTTACGTCGTTGCTGCAAATATCCGGTTTGTTATTAACGGGGGTCGCTTTAATAATCGGCTCTACCGTCAACACAATATCCTTTTGAGGTCCGAGACAGCCGGGTCCTGAAACGGCCTGAACTTTATAGGTAACCGTCAGCGGATTATTGCCAAGATTCTGGAATTGATCATTCTGAACTTCATTGATCGTGACACCGACCCTGGCTCCGGTGTTTCCCGCCGTTTGCGTTAATCCCGCCTGGATGGTAACACTGATTATATTGTAGGATGCCGCAGGAGTGCTCATCGGACTGGTTTCTGTGCTAAACACAATGCCCGCGGCTGTATTATTGCATACGATCTTGTTCAGATTACTTGCCACTGCCGGTGCAGGATTCACGGTAAACACAACAGTCTGATCTGTCCCTACACATCCGACAGCGACCGGAGCAATCGTGTAGGTGACCGTCAGCGGCCCACTGGTCGTGTTGGTAAATTGATCGCCCGCAAGGAAGTTGTTTGTGTTATAGGTTCCGAGCCCGGCATTACTGCCACCTGCCACCAAAGCGGCCGCCTTTGCGATCGACTTTAATATATACTGCGTGATAGGGGCTGAACCGCCGGCGGCACTGAGGATAATTCCGGATGGAACATCACTGCACAAGTTTGCTGAACCGGGTACCAGGATGGGTGCAGGATTCACCGTCAAATTAATTGTCTGCGGCTGGCCCTGGCAGTTCTGCGGGCTAATTCCAAAAACAGAATAGACTACAACAACGGGAACTGCCGTGGTATTGGTGTATTTGTCATTCTTAATCAGGTTGATGCCTGAAGCCGTACCCGGTAAGGTATTGGAAGGGTCGGCGGTAATGGTACCTGGTACCGTTACGCTGACCAGTTGGTAAGAGTTGGCCGCAATCGAGGTTCCATTGGTACTAAGAATAATTCCGGAAATATCTTTACTGCAAACGGTGTTGTCAAGGGCCGGATTTACGACAGGTTCGGCGTTGACTGTAACGGTAATGGTAAATGGATCTCCCAAACAACCTCCCGCTGATCTCGGCACCACGGTATAGACCACCGTGAGCGGTCCGGTGGTAACATTGGTAAAGTTATCGTTCAAAATTGCATTAGCTGCAACGCCGTTGGCAGGAATGGCGAGATTTGTTCCCGCGGGAGTCAATCCTGCCCCAATCGAAATCGCAGTAACGTTATAGTTCGCCGCTACAACCGAGGACCCGTTGGTATTGAGCGTGATGTTGGTATTAATGTGACTGCAGATAGTCTTGGTTGCCAGCGCCGGATCCATCACCGGTTCCGGATCAATGGTGAGAATAACGTCGAGCGGATTACCAACGCAACCCAAGGCGCTGACAGGAACGACCGTGTAGGTCACCGTGAGTGAAGCGTTTGTCTTATTGGTAAAGAAATCCGACAACAAATAATTGGAAGCAACTCCGGAGGCTACGACCGCGTTGCCGGCTTTTGGCGTTAACCCGCC
>JBGPGZ010000079.1:0-12256 GCA_041484175.1 Cyclobacteriaceae bacterium
AAACAATACGACGGCCATGACCCGTTTATTCATATTTTCTCATACACTACCAATGGAACCGTAAAAATTGCCATCGAGGATAATGGAGAAGGAATAAGAGCCGAGGCGCAAAGCAAGATTTTCAATATGTTTTTCCGCGCAACGCAAAATGCGAAGGGATCAGGTCTGGGGTTGTACATCGCCAAGGAGGCTGCCGATAAATTGGGAGGAACAATCTCAGTGCAATCGGAATACGGAAAGGGGAGTACGTTTATTCTTGAACTGAAAAAGGAAGACGGAGAAAAGCCCGAAGACTGAAGTCGAAGAGTGAGCCGGTAACATGTAATGCACTCCCTGTTCTGAATCCCATGCCATTGACATCCATTCAAAAAACTTTATGAAAAGAATCTTGTTCGCCATCCCCTGCCTCGTTATCGGCACGCAGTTAAGAGCGCAGGAATTCCCGAATAAAGACCTGCAAGCGATGGTCAGCGCCGAATACGATTTTGCAAAATTAGCCAATGACAAAAACGTCCGGGAAGCATTCTTAACCTATCTGACTGACGAATCCGTCACCTTCGCACAGGGGCCGGTTATCGGACGAAAGAAATGGGAAGGTGAAAGCAGCCTCGCCTGGGAGCCCGATTATGCCGACATCGCTGGTTCTGGTGATTTCGGCTATACCTGCGGACCCTGGGAATTTCGGGCCAAACGAACGGATGAGATTCCGGTCGCTTACGGTCACTTTGTATCCGTATGGCAAAAACAATCGCATGGTGAATGGAGGAACATCCTGGATATTGGAATTTCACACATAAAACCGGAGGAAAAAAATACCCTGAAGACCTCCGCAATAACTTTCAACAGGACTCAAAGAAAATCCGCGAAAAATTCCAAGAGTGATCTGATTAAGACTGAAAGGCATTTTCTTGCCGCTTTATCAAATGATGGAACAAAAGCCTATGCAGGGGTACTTTCAACCGAAGCCCGCTTTTATCGACGCGGCGGAATGCCATATACAACGCCTTCTGCGGTTCGTGATTTATTGAAGGAAGGGGGACCAAAAATTACTTTCGCTCTGATCGAAGGAAATGCGGCTTCAACCGGCGACATGGGATATGTGTATGGCACAGCAACGGTTGAGGAGGTTAAAGACGGAAAGCCGGCTATCCTGCAGGCCAACTACGCGCGCATCTGGAAAAAAGAAGACGGGAAACATTGGAAGATCGTGTTGGAATTGGTTTCAACCTGGTGAGTTCCTAACTAACCTGAAGAATGAAGCTTTTGTTTCTGCTGGGATTGGTTTTATCTGCTTGTCCCTTTCAACCGTCTGCCAAGGACTACCTTCTTGGAAGATTCAATCCGCAAACCGATCCAAATTTTACGCGACTCAGGGATGAGCACACTTCTGGTGCTGCCAGAAAGTCATTCCTTCGAAGTGAAGCCTACACAGCCTTCGTAAAAATGGCCGAAGCTGCACACAAAGATCAGATCAAACTCATCATCATCTCTGCTACGCGCAATTTTGATAGTCAAAAACGAATTTGGGAAAATAAATGGTATGGCAAGGTGATGGTCGAAGGGAAGAATCTGACCACGGTGAAAGACCCATTGGAGCGCGCCAAAATCATCTTGCGATTTAGTGCCATGCCCGGCAGCTCCCGCCACCACTGGGGCACCGATATGGATTTGAATAGTCTTGAAAACTCCTACTTTGGATCAGGGGACGGGTTAAAGGTTTATCAATGGATGCTGGCACATGCCGGCGAATATGGATTTTGTCAACCCTATACTTCCAAATCAAACGACCGGACTGGCTACGAGGAGGAGAAGTGGCATTGGTCCTATATGCCCCTGTCAAAGCAACTCATGGAGGATTACACAGGAACGATCGGGTACACCGACATCACGGGTTTTGCGGGCAGTGAAACAGCTGCCGGAGTTAAGATTATTGAAGAATACGTGCAAGGCATTTCTTGCCAGTAAATTGCTTAATACATAAGATACTTAGGTATTGTAAAGACTCACCGCTGAGGTAACTAAGCCGTAGTGTTTGTAAGATGGAATTGCACAGACGGAACTGACCAGCTGCGTAATCCGCTTCATCAGCGTAATCAGCGGTTTGGTTGGTGACGTGAAAAATAATCGCGAACTTCACCTTCCCTCAAACCCAAATTATCTATGAAGAACTTGCCCTGGAAAAAGATCGGCCTTGCCGGTGTTGGTGTTGGTGTCGTGCTGGTGCTCATTTTTTATTTTATTCCCGGAAAAAGCAGCAAACAATATTCGAACGCCGTCAATCCGGCCTTTGGTGCATACATTTCCTCCTACACGGCAGGTGTGATCAGTTCGGGCTCCTCTATCCGAATCATCCTGGCCGAGGACGCTGTAGACTCCGCCTCGATTGGTCAGGAAACATCTGTGAAGTTGCTGGAGTTCAGTCCCCCGGTAAAAGGAACTTCCAGGTGGCTTGACCGCCGTACCCTCGAGTTTAAGCCGGCCACCCGAATGACCTCCGGACAGATCTATGAAGTGAGTTTCTTCCTTTCGAAATTGTTTCCGGTATCCAAGGAACTTGGAACCTTCGACTATACCTTCCAGGTAATCCCTCAGAATTTTGAATTGACCGTTGATAATATCAAACCGTACGTCAAGACCGAACTGACACGTCAAAAAATTGAAGGGACCCTCGCCACCTCCGATTTCGCAGAATCGGTAGCCGTGGAACAGGTCCTTCATGCAAAGCAGGATGGAAATGCATTGAAAGTAAACTGGACGCACACAGCAGAAGGCAAGCAGCACATGTTTGTGGTTGAGGACGTGACACGCAAGGATGCCTCCAGTGTTGTCAAAATTTCCGCCAATGGAGGGGGCCTCGGGATCAATCAAATGGATGAGCGGGATGTGGAAATTCCCGCCCTTGGAGATTTCAAAGTGACGAATGTGAAAGTAGATCAAAGCGGCAATCAACATGTTGTCCTGCAGTTCTCCGATCCGCTCAACGAAAAGCAAAACCTGGAGGGATTAATCACCATCCGCGGCTTGCAAAGTCTCGACTTTGAAATCAAGGACAATGAGATCCGGGTTTATCCCCCCGTAAAACAAACCGGTACCAAGAGCCTCACCCTTGAAATGGGGATCAAGAATATTCTGAACTACCGCATGAAAGACGGCGCCCATTTCGATGTGATGTTCGAACAACTCAAACCGGAAGTGCGGTTCACCGGCAAGGGATCCATCCTTCCCAGCACCGATGGGTTGGTGATGCCCTTTGAGGCAGTCAACCTCAAATCGGTTGACCTGGAGATCATCAAGATCTTTGAAAATAATATTCTGCAATTCCTCCAAGTCAATGATTTCGATGGCAACTCCGAGTTGCGCAGGGTAGGCAAACCGGTGCTAAAAAAAACGCTTTCATTGGATAATGCCGGTGTTACCGATCTTGGCAAATGGAACCGTTTTACGCTCGATCTTTCCACCCTCATCAATACGGAACCCGGGGCGATCTATCAGGTCCGCCTTGGATTTAAGAGATCCTATCTCGCCTACGTTTGTGAGGAAGGGGAGGAGACCAGTTCATCCGGTGAAATGTCCGGGTTTGAAGACGACTGGTCGCAGGGCGATGACGGCGAATTCAGTAACTGGGATTCTTACGAAGAAGATTATTACTATGGTGAAGGTTACAATTGGGAACAACGCGATAATCCTTGCAACATCTCTTATTACAGCGGTCAGCGCAAAATAAAACGAAACGTAATTGCTTCCGATCTTGGTTTGCTGGCGAAGCGAGGAAGCGATGGGAATACACTTATTGTTGTCAATAACCTGAAAACGACGCAGCCCGTTTCGGGCGTTCAACTTGAAATCTATGATTATCAGCAACAGCTGATCGGCTCCGCTTCGACCGGCGCAGATGGCAAAGCGATCATTGCAACAAAGGAGATCCCATTTGCGCTCATCGCAAAGAACGGCCCTCAACGCGGCTATCTGAAGTTGCAGGATGGAGAGTCGCTGTCGTTGAGCAATTTTGACGTCGGCGGGGAGCAGGTAAGGAAGGGACTGAAAGGATTTATTTATGGCGAGCGTGGCGTTTGGCGTCCGGGCGATTCACTTTTTATGAGTTTTATCCTCGAAGACAAACTGAAGTTATTGCCTGCCAATCACCCCGTTGTATTTGAACTTCAAAACCCCCAGGGGCAGGTGACGAACCGGCTGGTGAGGTCCACCTCCACAAACAGGTTTTACAAATTTGCCACGGCGACGTCTCCCGATGCGCCGACTGGCAACTGGATGGCGCGCGTGAAAGTAGGAGGCACCGAGTTTTCCCAACCGGTGAGGATTGAAATGGTGAAACCCAATCGTCTGAAGATCAATCTCGATTTTGGCGTTGATAAATTGACAGCTGGCGCCAATAATGTTTCCGGCAACTTAAAGGTCAATTGGCTGCAAGGTTCTCCCGGTAAGAACCTCAAAGCTCAGTTTGAAGTGTTGTTGACAAAGGCCGATACCAAATTCGCCCGGTATCCGGATTTTGTCTTCGATGACCCTTCACGCGATTTCACCAGTGAAGTAAAGCAGATTTTTGAGGGGTACACCGATGAAAAAGGCAAGGCAACCGTGAATACAAGCCTGGAGGTATCCGAGGCAGCACCGGGGATGCTGAATGCCATCTTCCGCGGAAAAGTTTTTGAAGAGAGTGGCAATTTCAGTATTGATCGCTTCAGTATTCCTTTTTATCCATACGAATCCTTTACAGGAATACGATTGCCGAAGGGCGATAAGTCGCGGGGGATGTTACTGACCGATACCGCGCATCGCGTGGATGTGGTTACTGTTGATGCCAACGGTAACGCGCTTTCGCGCGACAACATTGAGGTGGCCCTTTATAAGATTGAGTGGCGGTGGTGGTGGGACACTTCCGGAGAGAATCGGACCAACTTTATGTCCGGAGAATATTCCCGGCCTGTCAGTAATGGAAAGATCAGCACGGTAAATGGGAAAGGCTCATGGAATTTCAAAATCAAATATCCGGAATGGGGCAGGTACTTTGTTAAGGCGTACGATCCGCTTTCAGGTCACAGCACAGGAAAAATTGTATACATCGATTGGCCGGGTTGGGCAGGGCGCTCGCAAGGAGGGAACGAAGGCGCTACCAGGCTCACATTTTCCGCTGATAAGCCGGCATACAACACCGGGGAGAAAGTCAACCTGATGATTCCCGGCGGCGACCAGGGCCGTGCTTTGATAAGCGTGGAAAATGGAAGCCGGGTGATTGAAACTTTTTGGTTCGAAACCAAGAAGGGTGATAATCCTTTCAGCTTTGACGTGACGAAAGAAATGACACCCAATATTTTTGTTCACGTGACGATGTTACAACCGCATTCACAAACCAGTAATGACTTACCCATTCGAATGTACGGGGTCATCCCTGTTCAAATCGAAGACCCCGAAACACACCTGAATCCTGTCATCACCATGCCCGATGTGCTGGAGCCAGGGCAGGAAGTCACCATCACGATTTCAGAACAAGCGAAACACAAAATGACCTATACGATGGCGATCGTTGAAGAAGGCCTGCTTGATTTGACGCATTACAAAACGCCGGATCCCTGGAATCGGTTTTATGCCAGGGAGGCTTTAGGAGTAAAGACGTGGGATTTGTATAACGATGTGATGGGCGCCTTTGGTGGAAAAATTGAACGGCTGATGGCGATTGGCGGAGATGCGACACTTGCCGCAAAGGACGATGACAAAAAGTCGAACCGCTTCAAACCGGTTGTAAAATTTTTGGGACCATTCACATTGGACGGCGGCAGTAACGAACACCGGTTTTTGATGCCTCCGTATATCGGATCGGTAAAGACGATGGTGGTGGCAGGGTATGAAGGCAGTTACGGAAAAGCTGAAAAGGCTACCCCGGTGCGCAAACCATTGATGGTGCTCGCCACGCTGCCCCGCGTTCTGGGTCCGGAAGAAACACTGAAGCTTCCCATTACCCTCTTCACCATGGAGCAAAATATCCGGGATATCAACGTGGAAGTAAAAACGTCAGGCCCGGTAACCCTCACCAACGGTGCAAGTAGGTCCGTCACGATGAAGGGTAGCGACCTGACGGTTGAGTTCGATCTTTCCGTAAAGGGAGAGACCGGGATAGCAAAAATCGAAGTGAAGGCGACTTCCGGCAAGTACACGGCAACCGACGTGATCGAAATTGAAGTACGCAACCCGAACCCTTCGGTGACTAAAGTTCAAAATGTTATTGTTGAAACAGGACAAACCTGGAGTGCTAACGTTGAGCCATTGGGCATTGCAGGGACGAACTCAGCGATCCTGGAAGTCTCCAGTTTTCCCCCGGTAAACCTGGGTCAGCGGCTGAAATACTTGCTGCAATATCCTTACGGATGTATTGAACAGACAACATCATCCGTATTTCCGCAACTCTATCTCGATCAGGTAAAGGCATTAACCGATGGAGAAAAATTGATGATCCAAAATAATATCAAAGCCGGTATTGAGCGACTTAAACTTTTTGTGACGCGCGATGGCGGCTTTTCCTATTGGCCGGGGAGCGGTGACTCGGAAAGCTGGAGTGCAACGTATGCCGGCCACTTCCTGGTGGAGGCCGACGCCAAGGGATATTTCGTTCCTCAAGACATGATCAGGCGCTGGAAGAAATATCAGCGCGGGAAGGCACAGGACTGGAGGAAAAGCCAGGAATACAGCAGCAGCGAATTGATCCAGGCGTATCGATTGTATGCCATGGCGTTGACAGGCGATCCCGAACTGGGTGCCATGAACCGCTTGCGCGAGCAGGGCATGTTGCCTGTTACCGCTGCCTGGATGTTGGCGGCAGCCTATTTGAAAGCCGGTCAACCGGAAGCGGCCAGGAAACTGATCGCCAATCTTCCGACCTCGGTAAAATCATACCAGGAGATGGCCTACTCCTATGGCTCGGATCTTCGCGATAAAGCAATTATTCTGGAGACCCTCGTGATGTTGAATGAACGCACCAAGGGTTTTGAATTACTGAAAGAAATCTCTACTGCATTGAGTAATTCCAACTCATGGATGAGTACCCAGACCGTGGCCTGGTGCCTTAAATCGGTTGGGGCATTTGCCGGAACCGAAAAGAAAGGAGAACTGAAATTCAGTTATTCCTACAATGGAAAGGACGTATCAGCCAGTACCGAGCTTCCGATCGCCCAGGTTCCATTGGCGGTCGCTGGGTTAAAAAGCGGTGCTTTGAAGGTCGTAAGTGCCAGTAAAGGTTCGCTATTTGTGCGCCTTATCACCGAAGGCGTTCCCGCACGCGGTGCTGAACAAGATGCCGAAGAAAATTTGAGTTTGACGATTACGTATACCGATTCGGATGGAAAACCGATTGATCCCTCGCGCCTGGAACAAGGAAAGGAGTTTATTGCATCCGTCGGCATTACAAACGCAGGGTTTCGTGGCAATTATAAAAACCTGGCGCTGAACCAAATTTTTCCTTCGGGTTGGGAAATCAATAACCTCCGGTTGGATGATGCGCAACAACGTGTGGGTGGTGATACCCCGACGTACCAGGACATCCGCGATGACCGCGTTTATTCCTATTTTGATCTGGGCGCCAATCAGCGAAAGGTTTTCAAGGTGTTGCTTACGGCGAGCTATGCAGGAACCTATTACCTTCCGGCCATAAGTTGTGAAGCGATGTATGATCACAGCATCTATGCGCGAAAGAAAGGACAGGTTGTGGAAGTGGTGAAGCCGGGTCCCAATCCTTGACGAGTAGTCAACGTATAGATATGTTCTCGTTCTCAAAAAAAACGAATTCACCCGGCTCCACAGACAAGGTTTGGAAAACAAGACTTGCTTGTTGGAAAGGTACCGCCACGGAGGCGCTAAAGGCGTTGACTGTTTCACAAACTCCGGTCGTATTCACTTTCTTCCGGGAGTCACAGCAAGGGTTTGTTGGATTTCTTGACTCCAACAAGGTTCCTCATGTAGTGGTGAATTCCGGCAATTCCGGTGACGAACAGAAAAATGCGACCCTCCTTATTGTCGATGTTTCCTCGATGGAGTTGTCCTGGCTAAAGGATTTTCTGATGAAGCGCTCCCGGATCTCCAGGCTCTGTGTTTTATTTCTTGGACACTATCCTCTGGTAAAGCCCGAAAATAAGATTTTGGAAGAATTGAGGGGGTGCATCGGGGCGGCTCCGGTTGTTTTTTGTCTTTCGCTGGAGGATGCTTTATTGGAGACTTTTGGTTCGGACCGCATCAAGCCGCTGATGGAAACACTGGGAATGGGTGACGACGAATGTATTGAACACGCGATGGTCACCAAATCCATTCTCAGGGTCCGTGAAAAACTGGAGAACAGTGGAAAAGCTGAAATCAAGACGGATTCGGAAGTCGATTGGTTTGCCAGGAATTCAAGATAAGCGGTAATGAAAAAGTACCTGTTAGTAGCGATCGTATTGGCAAGCCTGACACTGGTGTTCTATTACTTCGCCCTTCCGGAGCCCCTTTTTAGCGATCCATACTCAACAGTCCTGGAAGACCGTGACGGGAACCTTCTTTGCGCGTCGATTGCAGCTGACGGGCAGTGGAGATTTCCAGAGCAAGTCGCCATTCCTGAAAAATTCAGAGAGGCCCTTCTTTTGTTTGAAGACAAACGTTTCGAAGGGCATCCCGGAGTTGATTTGATTTCGATGGGTCGTGCCATCAGGCAGAATATTCAGGCGGGGAGGATATTAAGCGGTGGAAGCACGATCTCGATGCAAGTCATTCGTTTGTCGAGAAGGGGTCATCCAAGAACGGTGCTGGAAAAAGTAGTGGAGATTATTCTGGCGACTCGTCTAGAGCTTCGTTATTCCAAGAAAGAGATCCTTGCTTCATATTCCTCCCATGCGCCGTTTGGCGGAAATGTTGTAGGTATGGAAGCAGCCTGCTGGCGATATTTTGGCCGTGATCCTGAGGACCTGGATTGGTCGGAGGCCGCCCTGTTAGCCGTACTGCCTAACAACCCTTCCCTTCTTCACCTCGGCAAGAACCGCGATCGATTAAAAATAAAACGAGACCGTCTTCTAGGTCGCCTGAAGGAAGCCGGCAAAATAGATCAATTCTCATTCGACCTGGCCAGGAATGAACCGATTCCCGAAAACCCGCTGCCCCTGCCGCGGTATGCACATCACCTGTTGGGCAGAATTGCACGGGAAGGTTATGACCAATCGAAGTTGACTGCAACCATTGACTTGCATCTTCAACAACGGACCGAACAGATCATCGCCGATCACCATGAAAGGCTAAAGGCAAATCAAATTTTTAATGCCGCGGCCGTGGTGATGGAAGTAAATACCGGAAATGTGCTGGCGTATGTTGGAAATACGGAATCCGGGCAGGACAATCAGGATCACGTGGATGTTGTTTCAGCGCGCAGAAGTACCGGTAGCATACTGAAGCCATTTCTTTTCGCTGCTATGCTTAATGAAGGCAAGATGCTGCAGAAGACACTCATGCCCGATGTGCCCACGGTCATCAATGGCTTTGCGCCCAAAAACTTCTCTCATGGTTATGACGGCGCGGTGCCTGCCGATAAAGCTTTGATCCGCTCGCTGAACATACCGGTTGTTCATGAACTCCGGGAATACCGCTATGAAAAGTTATTTGACCTGCTGAAGAATGTAGGCCTTACTACGATCAACGAGCCACCGGATCACTATGGTTTAACGTTGATCCTGGGCGGCGCGGAAGGAACGCTATGGGATATTACCGGGGCCTACGCTTCCATGGCCCGAACGCTTAACAATTATTTTGAACATCCCGGGAAGAACAGGTATGTCCGAAGAAACATTCATGCTCCGGTTTATCGGTTGCCTCCACGCGGTGCTGGCACGGACCTTCCTCCCGGAGATGAGCTGGAGGAAAATTCTGTTTTAAGTGCTGCCTCGATCTGGCTAACGTTTGAAACATTAAAAGAAGTTTACCGGCCTGGCGAAGAAACAGGATGGCGATACTTTAACAGTTCAAAGAAAATTGCCTGGAAAACCGGAACCAGCTTTGGTTTTCGCGATGGCTGGGCGGTAGGGGTAAATCCTGAATATGCCGTGGGTGTGTGGGTAGGAAATGCTGATGGCGAGGGCAGACCCGGCCTCGTGGGCACCGAGACGGCGGCGCCGATCTTGTTTGACATTTTCTCGCTGCTGCCAGGTCATTCGTGGTTTCAACAACCTGTTTCTGAAATGGAACGTGTCCCGGTTTGCTCGAGTAGCGGGCAGCGGGCAACGCCGATTTGCATACAGGTAGATTCTCTTTGGATCGTCAGGGCAGGCCTTCAAAGCCCGGCTTGTCAATTTCACAAAAAGGTCCACCTATCCCTGGACGGGAAGTACCGGGTTCATGGCGATTGTGCGCGGATCGATCAGATGAAAACGGTTAGTTGGTTTGTCTTGCCCCCGGTTCAGGAATACTACTTCAAATCAAAGAACGTGACTTATCAGCTCCTGCCACCCCTGCGAAAGGACTGTGCCAATCCCTCCACGCTGGCATCGATGGACTTGATATACCCTAAGCCAAACGCCAAAATATTTATTCCCCGGGAGCTTGACGGTAAATTAAGTAATGCGGTTTTTGAAGTAGCCCATCGCATATCGTCGGCCACGATTTATTGGCATTTGGATGGAAATTTTGTGGGAAGCACTAAAAAATCACATCATTTTGCCCTCGCTCCGAACGAAGGAAACCATGTGCTAACCCTTGTAGACGAGTTTGGAGAAAGCCTTGAGCGCAATTTTTCAGTTATATCACGGCATTAACTCTTTGATGCGTAAGGTTTTAGTCGTTATTGACCAAATTAAGTTGATAAGACTGTCCATCTTTGTACCACTTTTCAAAGTCACACATGAAAAACAAACTATTCATCTTCGCTGCCAGCTGCGTTATGCTGGCAAATTTCACAGTATTTGGATCGGATAAGCCGTTGGACGATAACCAGTCGAACTACGTAGTGATCGGCGCTTTTGCCATTCAGAAAAATGCAACCCGGTATATGCTGGAGGCTAAAAAGCTGAATTTTAAGGCTGAATCTTCTATCAATCCTAACCGGAATTTGTATTACGTCTATGTAATGCATACAGAGGATAAAAGAATTGCCGTAGATGAAGCCAATAAGATCAGGAAATTCACTCCCTTTTCAGGCACCTGGGTTTACACCGGCCCTTTGGGAAATGCATCGATCAGTCAGGGCGCCGACATGAATCCGGTTACTTCCCAATCCATTGCCAATATTGAGATTGCAGATGTCCCAGCAGCAGACTCCAAGAAGGTGGAGGAAGTCCGGGAAAAGACCGCGCACCCCGGAGAAGCCGAAGAAGGAAGCAAAAACTTCTTGTTCAAAATCTTCACGCCTCAGGATCAAGTAGGAATACCCGGTGATGTTGATGTAATTGACGGAGAAAAATCAAGGAAGGTCGCCTCCTTCAAGGGCAATCAGAATGTGGTCATCAAGCGGATCAATAAATCAGGTAACATTTCACTGATCTGCGAAGTATTTGGTTATCACAAAATGCAGCGGGACCTTAATTTTGATAAGCCGGGGGAGACTGAAGGTATCTTGGTGGAAAATGGTCAGACGATAGTACCCTTTGAATTAACGCGATTAAGAAAGGGCGACATCGCCGTAATGTATAATGTTTATTTTTACAAAGATGCAGCCATTATGAGGCCTGAGTCCAAGTATGAGGTAAGCAACCTGCTTCAGATGATGAAGGAGAATCCCCGTTACCGGATCAGGATTCACGGGCATACGAATGGCAAGGCACCGGGAAAGCTTATTTCCATGGCCGGCGGCAAAAATTTCTTCTCACTCAATGACACAAAATCCGGATTTGGTTCTGCCAAAAAACTGTCGGCTGAAAGAGCCGGCCTAATACGCGCATTTCTTATCTCCGAAGGGGTCGACGAAAAGAGGTTGGAGACGAAGGCATGGGGCGGTAAGCGTCCCATTCATGATAAATTAAGCCCGCATGCACAAGACAATGTTCGCGTAGAGGTAGAGATTTTGGAGGATAAATAGAATATGCGGAACTTAACCGCATGCAAAAATTCACAAGCGACCTGACGGGCACGGAATTTTCAAGCGATCAGAGGGTAGAGGCCAGGGGTATTCGTCCAGAACTATTTGAAAAGATCAAGAGTGAGCATCCTCACTTTACAAAAGAGGGCTGCTTGTCACTGACTGAGCTGAACGAGTTTCGCAACAAATATATTACTTCCACTCTTCAAAAAGATATTGGCG
>JBGPGZ010000080.1:0-12245 GCA_041484175.1 Cyclobacteriaceae bacterium
AAGATCAATCGCTTCTGATGGGGTTATCATCCTGATTTGTTTGTCTCTTGCCAAAGAAGTAAGCAGGCCCTCCAGAAACCGAAAGATCCCGGTATCTCGCTTTTGGTGCTCTCCAAACGTTTCATAGTCCATTCCTACGTTTATCAAACTATCCTGGCGTGGAATTGATTTCAACCATTCAAGGTATTTTGAAGGAGTCAGTGTATTGCCCTGTCGATTTGATTGCGCAAACCGAAAGGCGATGTCGTCGCTTAACCGGTAATTCCGCAAAAAGACGCTTATGTCTTGATAAGGATGCTGGTATAAGCGGTTGGGGCTTTGCCCATTTAGTATTTCATCAATGCCATCGGTGAAGATTCCTTTAAACCCAAGACGTGCCACGACGCTTCCTATTTCGTCATTATAGATCAGTTCAGTATTGCGAAACACAGAGGGGCGCATTCCAAAAAGTTCGTGAATCTTATCTGCATGCATTTCCACCTGGGAAACAAACTCTTCAAAATTGATCAAACAAGAAAGGGAGTGGTAGTAAGTCTCTGCCAGGAATTCAACAGCACCCGTTGCTGCCAGCATCCGGAAACTCTTTAACACTGACGGTGCAAATAATTCCATTTGCTTCAAGGCCGTTCCTGAGACGCAAAAGGTGATTCTTATGGCAGGATTTTTTTCAATTAATCTCAGCAAGAGACGATTCGCGGGAAGATAACAGTCTTCCGAAATTTGGCGCATGATCGACTGGTTGAGTCCATCATCGAAATAGTCACGATCGGTGCCAATGTCAAAAAAACTGAACTGACCTAACCGCCTTGGCTGGTGCACCTGAAAATAGAGGTTCAGGTAACGCGTTTTGGGTTGTGATTTCATCGTACAGTTTATTTATTTTTTTTGCTGCTCGTTTCCATGTAATTTCTTGAAGTTCTTCCTTGCTTTTTTTTTGGAGCGTTTTTGTCAGGCTCTTGTACTTCAGCATATTGCAGATCGCATCTGCCAAAGCTTCCGTATCCCAGAAATCAACTTTGATGACATGCTTAATCACTTCCGAAACACCTGATTGCCTTGAGATGATCACGGGGACCCCTGCCTGAATCGCTTCAAGCGGTGCAATTCCAAATGGTTCGGAAACCGACGGCATTACATAGACATTGCTGGCAGACCAAATCCTGTCCACCTGCTCGCCCTTTAAAAATCCGGTAAAATGAAAGTGGGGGGACATTTTCAGTTCCGCGACACGCTCAATCATTTTGGGAAGCAGGTCTCCGGACCCCGCCATGACAAAATGCACATCCGGGAATTCCCGAAGTACTTTCCGTGCCGCTTCAATAAAGAATTGAGGACCCTTCTGGTAAGTGATCCTCCCGAGGAAAGTAACAATTTGCTTATCAATAGGAAGTGCGGAAAATAGTGCGTGCTTCTCTTTAAAGGCGATCCCATTGTGGACCACTTCCACTTTTCCCTCCGGGATCTGGTAGTGCCGAAGAATAATGTCTTTTGTCCATTGGCTCACAGCGATTACCCGGTCTGATTCTTCCATTCCTTTGCGTTCCACTTCATATACGCGAGCGTCGATGTTTTCTCCTGCCCGATCATATTCGGTGGCGTGAACATGGACGACAAGCGGTTTACCGCTTATCTTTTTTGCCATGACTCCCGCGGGATAAGTAAGCCAGTCATGAGCGTGAATGACATCAAAGGTATTTTGCCGCGCAACTTCGGCCGCGACATCAGCGTACCGTTCTACCTCTTCCAGCAGCCGGGGGCCATAACCACCCGAGAACTGATATCGGATCTTTTCTTTTACATCCCATCGGGGTGCTACGTGCAATGGGGGTGCTGCCTGCCATGGGGGTGCCACCTGCTCCACATCCTGCCATGGATAATTCCACCGGGACAACCCAAGCGAAGGATCGAGGGCAGTATAAGGCGAAAGATTGGCGCTTATGGGAAGGATAAGAATGTTATCGGCGTCTTCGGTTCTTTTGTTCCCCAACACCTCTGTTTTGCCTGCAGGAGAGGCTCGAACCAGATCTTTCTGCTTACGCGGCCTAAAAAATATGTTGCTGGCGTTTATAATATTGATCCTTTCCCCTGCCGTTTGGGCATCGGCTTTCGGCATGACAAAAAGTACCTGCGTATTTTCGCGCGCTAATGACTGAGTCAGGCCAAAGCAAGCCGTACCCAGCCCCCCGGAAATATGGGGCGGAAATTCCCAGCCGAACATCAATACTCTCATAGCGCTTTTTTGATACCTTAAACTTATCTCAACCTATCTGATTCTGGCCTGACAAAAATCAGTTAACAGGGTAATTTGGGTCATGCTATTCCTCAGGGTTCACTTCTACCTTTCAATCCATGAAAACCCTTCTTGTACCGTGTGATTTTTCCAAGACCGCGCTTGAGGCCTTCAAATTTGCGATAGCAATGGCCAAGGTCATCAAGGGGAAGATCGTTGTGCTTCATGTGATTGACCTGCCGATGACCTATGATTCAGCATTTGACGGACAATCCATCCTCGTAGATCCAGCCCTGTACAAGGCAATCGCGGATGACGCCCGAAAGAGATTCGGAAAACTGAAACTTAAACACGCCAAGGGTTTTACAAATGTGAGCTTTGTCACAGAACAAGGCCCCGTTACGCCTATGATCAGGCAATACATGGATATCCATAAACCGGATGTTGTTATCATGGGTACCAACGGCGCCAGTGGCATAAAGGAATTCTTTGTCGGATCCAATACAGAAAAGATTGTCCGCTTCTCAAAAGTTCCTGTCTTCGCGATCAGGAAATCACGGGAAGTCTCTACCGTCAAGAATATTGTGTTCCCTACGACCCTGCAGCTAAATCAGCGTGATTTTGTAAAAAGGTTGCAGGAACTGCAGCGTTTATTCGGCGCCAAGCTGCATATCCTGTACGTGAATACACCTTCCAATTTTGTCGGTGACGGTGAATTGAACGACTATGTGAAGCACTACCAGTTGACCAATTATACGCTAAACATGAGAAGCAACAGGCATGAACAAGATGGAATCATTGCCTTTGTGAATGAAAGAAAGGCGGACATGATTGCAATGGCGACCCATGCGCGCAAAGGCCTGTCCCATTTCGTGTCAGGTAGCATTGCAGAAGATGTTGTAAACCATATTAATTGTCCTGTCTGGACGTATGCACTCAAGAAATCCTGATCCACAGGGCGGAAGCAACGCGCCAGGGCCCTTTCATAGGTTATGAACATAAAAAATGAGGTCATGAGTGCCAAGCCAAAAAAACCCGGCGAAGTACCATATCCTCCGCAGAAGCCGGAAATACGTCCTCCGAGGGAGCCCGAGCCCAAGACTTGGCCGGAAAGGGAACCGGAGATAGCACCGGGAAAAGATCCCGAGCAACCCAACCCGCCTACGGAAGTGCCACCTCCTCCGCAAAATTTGTAACTCAATTCTAAATATTGATGGTATGAAAAAAATACTGTGTCCTACTGATTTCAGTGAGACGGCCAATAATGCGATTACTTATGCGGCAAAACTTGCTCAAAAAATGAAAGCACAGCTAACATTGTTTAATGTGCAATCATTGGCTGACCTTACACCCGAAGAGGCGTTTTGGGGTGAGTCCTTGAATGCAGCGGCGGCCGCGGCGAGACTGGAGGAACTATGCGAAGAAGTAAGTAAGGTATTCAAGATTTCCTGCTATGGGGATGTTGCGACCTCGGTTACTTCAGTGAACAAGATCATCGGAACGAAAGCGTCCGGTTATGATCTGATTGTCATGGGCACAAACGGTCCGGACGAATTGTTTCAGTTCTTCCTGGGAAGCAATACCTACCAGGTGATCAAAAAATCGACGGTCCCATTGATGCTCATACCTGAAGGATGCGGATACAGCGACATTCAATTTATCGTTTACGCGTTTGATTATTGGCGTAACGATCGCCTGCCCATGACGCAAATTATACAGATATCAAAAGCATTGGGAAGCGAGCTGCTCGTTCTTCAAGTCATGGAAGAGTCTTACAGCCACAAGGCTGAACTGGAGGTAAAGGAAGCTCAGAAAATAATGCTCGATCTTTACAAAGATCAGATTTCCCTCCGCTTTGACACCATCTACGCTTCAGAGCTAATAGAAAGCGTTCACGACTATGTCTTGCGAAATAATGCTGATCTCCTGGCCTTATGCACTGAGCACCACCGTTTTATTCAACAAGTATTCCATAAGAGCGTGGTGAAGGCAGTCAGTAAAATAGCGACTTATCCTGTGTTTGTCTTCCACGCATAGCGTGTCACCATTACTCACTCTTCAGCGAATTCGCCGGATTGGACGTTGCTGCTTTGATAGATTGAAAGGCCATCGTTATCCAGGCAATAATCAGGGCGAAGACCCCCGCCAGGACATAAATGAATACGCCAACAGATGCCTTATACACATAACTTTTCAGCCACCAGTCTACTCCAAGCCAGGACAAGGGTGCCGCGAGTACAAAGGCAATAAAAATCAGTTTCCCTAATTCTTTTGAAAGCAATACTACAATGCTGGTAACTGAGGCCCCTAACACCTTTCTGATTCCAATTTCCTTGGTTCGTTGTTCGGCGGTGAAGGCAGTAAGGTCTAGTTTTGCCTAATTGATGAAGTGAGCACCGGGCGCCTGGCACGGCTCGAAACGTCCTCCGCAATACTTCCGGACAATACATGAGCAAGGCCCTTCCGCCCATGGGTTGCCATGGCAATCAGATCGGCATTAATGCTATCTGCAAATTGAAGGATGCCCTCTTCTTCCGAATAGTCGTTGAAGACATTTAACGTATAATTTTTGAGTTGAAGTCTCTTGGCGAAGTCCTTCATGGTTCTTTTTGCGACGGTGTCCGGTTGAAAGATGGCAGGGGTATTGACCCACACAACATGTAAGGTTGCATCAAACAATTCCTGTAATTGGGCTACCACCTTCGAGAACTTGTCTTCATTCTCGATCATGGAGGTTGCATAGACGATATTTCTAAAACTCGAAACGGATGGTTTTCTGTGGATGCTCAACACCGGGCAGCTGGCATGACGAATTACTTTCTCAGTATTGGATCCGATGAGCATCTTATCCAACTTCGAATGACCTTCAGTACCCATCACTACCAAATCGACTTGATGGTCCGTTATGACAGTTCGTATTCCATGGAAAGGATTCCCCAAGCGCAACTCTTGACGCACTTGCACGCCGGCATTCGTGGCCAGCTGTGCGACCTGGGCGAGCTTCTTTTTGGATTTTTCAATAAGCTTCATAGTAAAAAGCTTATCTTCCCAATTATATAATTGGGAAACTTCTCCCTCGACGTTGAAGGAATCCGGAGATGGCTGATCTACCACATGAAGTAATATCACCTCCGCTTTGGTTCGTTCCGCCAGAATAATGGCTGTATCAACGGCTGCCTGTGCCGGTTTTGAAAAATCAGTTGGTACAAGAATTTTTTTCATAGCGTTCATAATTGAGGGTTTGCTCAACGGTTTGTTCTATTAAAGGCCAGCAACGGTATATGGGTGTGAAAAGCAAGCTGTCGCGTTACACTTTTGCCGAACAGCTTTTCATAGAAGTCCAGCCGGTGCGTGAACATAGCCAGAAGATCAGCCTTCTGATCGATAACGAATTTATTAACCCCATCCGCAACATTTCCATTCTTTAAAACATGGAGATGAATTTTCGGATACTTGCCTTTCTTTGCCAGCTCATCTGCATTTGACAGCTCGGCCCTTGCCAGCTTCTCAATATTCTTTTTGGAGGAACCTTCGCTCGTTATATGCAGTACGTGTATATGGGCACCCAAAGGCCCGGCGAAGCGTGCCAGGGTCTTCACTTCCTTATGAAGGTTCTGCATGTCGGTTGCGTACACTAATTTCTTTATTTGTCTAAAATCGGTTTTGCCAGGCACCACAATTACGGGTACGCTGCTGTTATCAATGACAGCAGCAGCGTTGCTACCTATAAATACTTTTTTCAGACCAGTGGCTCCCTTTGAACCAATCACAATGAAATCCACATTTTTCTCAACGGCAAATTGATCGATCACCTCCTCCGTCGGGAAACCCAAAACGGACTGGCATGAAACAGGCACCTTGGTTCCTGTCGATTTTATTTCATACATGAGTCGTCCGGCATCCCGTTGAGCCGCCTTGATCATTTTTTCCTCGAGTTTTCTCCAATTCATCAGCGTAGTAGAGGAAGAACTTGCATTGATCACGGACAACAAGATAATCCTCGCGTTCATTTTCTTTGCAAGACCGATTGCATAAGATGCTGCTACTTTCGACAGCTTGGAAAAATCAGTTGGAACCAGAATCGTTTTCACTTTGTGTTATGAACTCAAATTTTTTGTCACTTCATTCTCGAGATAATGTCTTTCAACGGTTTCCGGTACGATTACCACGGGCACTTTGCAGTTTTTCAGGAATTGCTCGAAGGGAAGGCTTTTATGATCATCAAAGTTCTGTACGATCGAATTTCCTAACACAAGCAAATTCACCGGAGATTTTCGAAGGAACATTTCTATCCGAAAAGAAAAAAAACCCACTTCAGAAACAAACTTATAAGGTACTGCCTGGCCATCAATCAGTGTTCTTTCTAATTCATTAAATTTCCTGCGCGCTTCATCCTCCATATTTTTTTTCAAATCCAGAAATTCTTCATTGTCCGCTGCCGTAATCAGCCGATAACAGAATAGAATAGTTACCTGGGCATGAGTCAATTCGGCCAACTGTAAAGTCCAACGGAGCGCTTGCAGCGATGAGTCTGAGAAATCAATGGCGCATAAAATAGTACTCTTGCTCATAACGGACATCCTCCGGTAGGCTCCCTGTTGTCTTGTAAATCTACTTTCATCAAACTTCATAAAACGCTCTTTTTTCTCAGGTCAAAAGATGATTTTTGTCAGATTCCCCGCTTAGTTTTCTTATGCGGCTCAAGGCACTTGGGAACGGCGTCGGTCTGCCACAATTTTATTTCAACAGCCCAAACCATTTTATCAGACTTATTGGTCAACAAATCTAAGTCACTTGGTCTTCTCAAAAAGGTGGTTTTATCAGAAGAAATAATGATTTTTGTCATGTATCTTCGAACGATTAAATTTTTAGGAAATGACCGGGAAGAAACCGATGGAAATATCCTTCGTTTCAAGTGACACCTTTCGAGAAATCTTCCAGACTTCTGCTGAAGGCATCATTATGATTGATGCAAAAGGAAAAATCCTGCTGGCAAATCCTGTGTCAGAAAAAATGTTTGGCTATGCATCCGAATCATTGCCGGGCCGCAATCTTGAAGATCTCCTGCCCGAACGCTATCGGGGCAAACACATCGGCTACCGTCAACAATTCAATGAACATCCGGCGCCAAGGAGGATGGGTATCGGCCGGGAGCTGCAAGCACTCAGATTCGATGGTTCCGAGTTTCCCGTTGAGATAAGTCTGAGCTTTACCAACATGAACGGTCAGATGCTGAGCATGGCATTTATAACTGACATCACGAAGAGGAAGATTGTTGAAGATGCCTTGAGAAAAAGTGAAGAACAATTGATCGAATACGCCGCCGAACTGGAGAAAAAAGTGCAATCGCGAACAGAAGCCCTCAACATGTCGGTACAAAAACTGGAAAAAGTAAACAAGGACCTGCAGCAGCAAATCCAAGTCCGCAAGCAAGCCGAGGAAGAGACAAGAAAAGCGCTGCAAAAGGAGCGGGAACTCAATGAATTAAAATCAAGATTTGTTTCTATAGCCTCGCATGAATTCAGAACTCCACTGAGTGCCATTCTAAGTTCAACTTCGCTTATTAAGCAGTACATGGACCGCGGGGAATTGGAAAAGGTGGATAAGCACATAGACCGTGTGAAGTTATCGATTAATCACCTTACCACAATTTTGAATGATTTCCTTTCCCTCGGCAAGCTGGAAGAGGGGCGAATTGAGGTCATAAAGGAAAATGTCTCCCAGGTCTCATTTTTCGATGACATCAAAGAAGAAGTGAAACCCGTGTTGAAAGGAGAACAGCAATTGATCGTCGAACTGAAGCATCCCGAAAGAGATTTCAATACTGACTCCAAAGTATTGCGGAATATACTCTTCAACCTTCTTTCCAATGCGAGCAAATACTCCGATCCTGGAAAAAGAATCCGGTTGGGCATGTCCTTTGGGGAAGACCAAGTCACCATCGAAGTGGAGGACGAAGGCATTGGCATTCCTGAATTGGAAATAAAGCATATATTCGACCGGTTTTTCAGGGCCAGCAACGCATCTAACATTCAGGGTACGGGTCTTGGATTGAATATTGTGAAACGGTATATTGACCTCCTCGGAGGAAATATCACTTTTAAAAGTGAGGAAGGCAAAGGCAGCATCTTCACAATTACTTTACCGCTATGAAGAAAATACTCTTGATTGAAGACAACGTTGAAGTGAGGGAAAACACCGCTGAGATTCTTTCCCTCGCCAATTATCATGTGACCACCGCCAAGAATGGCAAGGAAGGGGCCGAACTTGCCCAAACGTTGCTTCCTGACCTGGTCATTTGCGACATCATGATGCCTGAGTTGGATGGCTACGGCGTGCTGCATATCCTTAGCAAAAAACCGGAGACTGCAAGAATACCTTTCATTTTCCTTACAGCCAAAGCGGAGAAGGCCGATATGCGCAAAGGTATGAGCATGGGTGCAGACGATTACCTGACAAAACCTTTTGATGACACCGACTTGCTCAACGCGATTGAAGTCAGACTTCGAAAGAGTGATATGAAGCAGCGTAATTATGAAGCGACCGCAGAAGGATTGAGTCAGTTTATTCAGGACGCCCGCCAGGTACTAAACCTCAAAGATCTTTGCAAGGACAACAAGGTCAAATCTTACAAAAAGAAAACAGAGATATTTTCTGAAGGCGACACGCCTGCTTTTGTATTTTTTGTTAAAGCCGGGAGTGTCAAAACCTATAAGTCGCACCCGGATGGAAAAGAGCTGATTACCAATCTCTACAAGGAGAATGATTTTTTTGGGTATGAACCGCTACTGGAAAACAGCACCTTTGCAGAGTCGGCCATCTCGCTGGAGGATTCCGAATTGGTGATGATACCCAAAAGTGATTTTATCACGCTCCTTCACAACCAACCGGACGTATCGGTCAGTTTCATCTCATTGCTTTGTAAGAAAGTGGCCGACAAGGAGGCCCAACTTCTTCACCTCGCCTACAATTCCGTGCGTCAACGAACCGCCGAGGCCTTATTGAAAATGTCACAATTGAAAAAAAGCAGTGAACCGTTAAGCATTCTTCGCGATGACTTGGCGAAGATTGTTGGTACAGCTACGGAGTCCGTGATCCGGGTCCTGTCTGATTTCCGGGATGAAGGCCTGATTGAAATGGAGGGAACTAAAATCAAACTCGCGCAACCCTCAAAACTCGAACAAGTCATTAAATGGAATGTCGCCAGAAAGTAAGGAAGTAAAAGTGTATTTAAGACAGCAATCCCATTTTATGCTGAAAAATTCCGGCAATGCTTCTGGCACGGCTTTTCACTTCGTCCGCTTTAAATCCTGAAAAATGTTCATTCACGGTTTCATTGAATAGCTTTAGCCAGCGATTAAAATGGGAAGAATCAATCGGGAGATGAGCGTGCTTTTGAAAAGGATCTCCCTGAAAAGCCTGACTTCCTAAGACAATCGATGACCAGAAATCAACCATTCGGGGAAGATGGCGTGACCAATCCACCTCCTTAAAAACAGGACCTAGCTTCTCATCTGATCTTACTTTAGTGTAGAACGAATCCACCAACAAAGTGATATCCTTATGATTCATTATATCTTTCATTTCTTCACGAGATCAACATGGAACGCCTGGAACCGGAGGAATTATTTCTTCGCCGGGGGCAAAAGGACAGCATCAATTACATAGACAACACCATTGGAAGCCGGGACAGTTCCCAAAATGCTTGCTCCATTGACAGTGTACTTGCCATCTTTGATACCGATAACAACGTCATCCAGATTCACCTGGTTTATTTTCTGTCCGTCGCGCAGATTTTCCAACTTGTAAACCCCCACCGAAACGTGATACTCCAGTATGTTGCGAAGATCATCTTTTTTTTCAGGCTCCAACAAACCCTCCACCGTTCCGGCGGGCAACTTGGCAAAGGCCGCATTGGTGGGTGCGAAAACGGTAAACGGCCCTGCGTTTGACAGCACGTCTACATAGGAGGCCGCTTTCAATGCGGTTACCAGCGTTGAATGATCCGCAGAACCGACAGCAACACGGACAATATCTTTCTGTGATTCATCATCTTTCACAGCAGATTGCCCCCTTCCAACAAGTTCTTCATTGGTGGCGACGGCCGCATCTTTTTGATCTGCCCCCGAAGTGCAGGAAATAACCAATCCTGTAATGAGCATTAACCTTAAAAAAGATCTAAAATTTTTCATGAAATGAGTTTTTAAATAGATATTATTCACATTCTTTACCCGTCAATTATACAGCCTGGCTTACATCTATTTTATGATTAAAATCATGAATCAGGAAATTATATGTCTTTCTTAAGGAATTTTCTGAGGGAAAGGAATAAAGGGATGGCAATCCAGCAGAGCAGAAATAAGAAAGAGTAAATGATACCTAAATGGCTTCCGAAGAAGTTCTTGTAAAAGGCGCCGGTATATCCCATCAATGCGGAAAGATCCAGTTTCAACAGGATGATAATTCGTGCCAGGTCGACGGGATTGAGCGAAACAAGCAGCAAGGTTATTTTTTCTAATGGATAGTCGCTGAAACTGTAGATTATGTACAATACAAGGCCATCATAGATCAGGGTGAAGTAAAACCAGAATAGAAGCGCTATTCCAATACCCTTCGCTTTATCGCGTGTGGACACGGAGGCCCCGAATGCCAACGCTACAAAAACGAAGGTTAGCAATAGACCTGCCAAGATCAAATAGAATGTACTGGCATTAAGATTGAGCAAGACCATTGGCAAAGCGACCCCGACCAGGAATGCGCAGGAAAGGGCAAGGGCTACCGATAAGAACTCCGCAAAAAAAATGGTCTTTCGGTTGACCGGCTGAGAAAGTAAAAGCTCGATGAACTCGTAGGAGTTGAAAAAGTGGATCGTAGTGAAAATTACACCCACCAGCGGCACAACCAAAAGTATGATGTTGAGCAGGCTTAGTGTTGATTTTCCCGGGTCACTATCGAGGCTGAACATGCTGAGTGTAACGATCAGCAAGAATAGCGTGTAGAGTAGTATAAAGCGATTGCGCAAAATATCATACAACACATATTTGGCAATCTTGATCATGCTGTTTCCGTTTCTTTAAGATTTCTTTTCATAATGGCAGCAACAGCACGACCCAGTCGTGATTCATGGGTCTCTTCCTTGAGCAGGTCAATCGTGTCGTTAAACAGAATTCTTCCTTCTTCCAGGTATACCAGGTGAGACGACAATTCATCCAGGTCACTCATGATATGCGAAGCGATCAGAAACGTCTTATGTTTGCTTTTTTTTGACTGGATTTTTTCTTTCAATGTTTCCACGGCAATGGGATCAAGCCCGGCTGTGGGTTCGTCCAAAATAAGGATGGGTGGGTCAAATAGAAATGCCAGCGAGGCACTGACCTTTTGTCGTGTCCCTCCGGAAAGGGTGTGCATCCGCTTGTCTTTCATATGATCGAGCTTGAATTCTCTTATCAAATCCTCATCCATATGGTCCTGATCCTGACGCAGATCCCGGATCATGTCAAAGATTTGCCCGATCTTCATCTGGTCGGGATAGCGTCCAATTTGCGGCATATAACCGATCAGTTTACGATACGCCCAGTCGTTGGCAATCGATTTTCCGCTCACGGCGATCTCTCCTTTATCCGGCACCACCATTCCTAAAATGCATTTGATCAGCGTCGTCTTCCCAGATCCATTGGGACCAATCATGGCATAGGATTTACCGGCATGGAAATCAACCTTTATTGACTTCAACACTTCCAACCTGCCAAAGTGCTTATTGAGATCAGAAATGGTAATCATAATTGCGCATAACAGGGTGATTGTCTTTCAGGTTTTCTGGCGTCATGGAGGGCACTACTTTTTCGGCGCGGTCGAGCATATATACCAGGAAGCTGCGCCACAACATGACCGACGAAGGCATCTTTTCAACGACCATGGAGTAGAGACTTACCGGATGAAAAGGAACATCCCCAACACCATTCCGGTCCAAATCGTAGCCCTGGTAATTGTCCCAGTAATTATAGTCCACGGTATT
>JBGPGZ010000081.1:0-12164 GCA_041484175.1 Cyclobacteriaceae bacterium
ATCCTAAAAGTAATATGGATCGGTATTTCGATAGACTGTCCGTTCTTGTGCTTTCCCTGCCAGACAAACCAATTGTGCACCCATTTTTCTCCATTGTCAGAGACGACCATTTCATAATTGGAAGTGCCCATTTTGTATTCTGAAAAGTTGGCGAGGGCTGTTTGAAGTCCCTTTGTGAAATCGTCCGGTGAAAGGGCCTTTTTCACATCCCACACATTGTCATAGATCTTGCAAGTGTCGGCATAGATACTCCTGAAGGTGGCTCAGTCTCCGCTGAAATAAGCCGCATTTCCTTTTTTAACCAAATCGATTTCAGGACAGGAAGCAAACCACTGTTTTTTCTGACAAGCCGCCAGGGTTAAAACAGCAAGAACGGAGATCATGATTTTTTTCATCTTTGTAAGGTTTAGGTTGTTAAATTGATTTCAATGTTGGATCGATCTGGTCAGGGTTTGTCTTTTCAATTTACATCATTTCAGCAAATCTCTATTTACACGCCTTTTCTTTTAGCCCCGGCGGGGTCTTGACACCGAGTTTTTCGGCTTGTGCAAGATCCTCACACGCTTCCTTGAGTTTCCCCAGTTTCTGCCTTGCAATCGCCCTGTTGTAAAAGGCCAATCCGAAATCAGGATACCACGTAATGGCCACTGTATAGTCTTCAACGGCGTCTTGCCAGCGGTTGAGTTTGGTGAGCAACGTTCCGCGCGAAAGCCATGCTCTTGAATAGTCATTCTTCAAGGAGATGGCCTGTGTGTAATCGATAAAGGCACCGTCATTGTCTTTGAGCTTTTCCTTAACCATGCCGCGGTATAACCAACTTTCTTCATCGTTTTTGTTTAGCTCCAACACTTTATCGTAGTCGTCCAGCGCGCCCCTTAGATCTTTATGATTAAGCCGGTAGTAAGCCCTGGCGGCATAGGGGTGCGGCAGGTTAGGGCTTTGTAAGATGGCTTCATCCAAAAGTTTTTCAGATTCGTCCTGTTCTCCTTGCGTTCGCCTGATCACAGCCACATTATGGAGGGCCAGGCCATTGGAAGGATCCAGAAACAACGCGCGTTGATAATCAGCGATAGCGCCAAGGGTGTCCCTCACATTTTCCTTCACAATACCACGGTTGACATAATAATTGGGTTCGCGCGGATCCAGCTTGAGGGCGGAGTCCAGGTAAAGAAACGCTTGTTCATAATTCTTCAACCTGGTCTCGACCAACCCCAGGTAATTGAAAATACCTGCGTGATTGGCGCCCTGCATGGTGAACATTTTATCAGTACCTCCCCCCGACGGGTCTTGCCGGAACACTACTTTATTGGTTTCTCCCGGTGGCATTTTTAGCAGCATTAAGAAATCTTCACGGGCAGTCAGATATTGCCCCAGTTGGTAACGCAATACGGCTCTGCTTAACAGCGCGTCGGGCCGGTCTGGCCGCGAGTCTACATAGATGCTGTAATCGGTAAGCGCTCCCTTCGTATCACCCAGTCCTTCTTTTGCCGCCGCCCTTGATTGATAGGCTTCCATGAAGTATGGATCAAGACGGATACACTCATTAAAATGAGCCAGGGCTTGTGTGTATTTGTTTTCGTCCAGTGCCTGTTCTCCCGCGCTGAAATAATAGGAGGCACTTTTCTTTCCTTGAGCCATGCCCGGCAGGGTCGTCATCAGGAACATCAGGAGAAGTGTGTACGTTTTCATCCGTCTTGCCTTCAATTTCGAAACTTTTGATCAACCTGTTAGAAAAAGCAGCAGGGAATCGGTGCAGCATCCCCGGAGTGATTCACTTCTGAAGGAAGAATTTGGCAAGAATTTCAAAAAATTGACTTCAAAAGTTGAAAAAATAACTCATTATCAATACTTTAGTGTTCCATATCTCATTTTTTAAGCTAATTCAACAATTTTTTTACCTATGAGAGCGATTTGGAAAGGCCACATTCAATTTTCATTAGTCACTATTCCAGTCAGGATTTATAACGCCATTGACAGCGGGCAGTCGATTAGTTTTAATCTGCTGTCAAGGGAAGGACACAATCCGGTGAGCTATGAAAAGAAAGACAAAGTCACCGGGCAGCCCTTGCGGAACGAGGAGATTGTCAAGGGCTATCAGTACGAGCCCGGTCAATTTGTGATCATCGAGCAGGAGGACCTGGACAAAGTGAAACTGAAGAGCACCAAGGTCATTGAAATTGAGGGTTTTGTAAAGGCCGAAGAAGTTCATCCGACGCTTTTTGAAGCACCCTATTTTATCGGTCCGGACGGCGAGGTTGCGGCCAAGACGTATAGCTTGTTATGTCAAACATTAAAGGCAAATGGCAAAATAGGAGTCGGGAAGGTAGTGTTGCGCGACCGCGAAACGCCTGTCCTGATCAACCCTCATGAAGGGGGAATGCTTATGTACAGGCTGCGGTATCCCAATGAAGTTCGGAGCATCCGCGAAGTGCCCCAGTTACTCGAAGTAAAAGCAGACAAGGAACAACTCAAGCTGGCTAAAACCCTGGTTGACTCCATGTCCGTTAAGTTCTCGCAAATCGAGATGAAAGATCATTATTATGACGCGTTGAAGGCTATTATTGATGCCAAGATAGCCGGCAAGGAAGTTGTTACCGTGGCGGAAGAAGAACCCAAGGTCGTTGATATCATGACCGCGCTCAAGGCAAGTATTGAGCAGGCTAAGAAGAAGCCCATGGAAAAAGCCAAGGGAGCCACCGCCAAGAAAGAGAAGAAGGCTCAAAAAGAAGGGAAGGCCGTCAAGAGAAAAGCGAGCTAATCAGCGCCTCCAATTGTCAATCATAAAACAATTCACGAATAAGGATTAACTTTGCCCCATGGCTAAAGTGGTCAAATTCCCCATCCATACCCCCGAGAAGTTCGGGTTCAAGCCGGTCAGGAAGAAGAAAGCTGCCCAGAAGGAGAAACACGGGCAGCTTAATTTGTTTTCGGGGGGGAAGCTCGTCAAGTTAAATCAGCTTTCGCCATTCGAAGAAGCGTTAATGCTCGACGAGCAGGAAAACCCGCAAGCAAAAGCCCTCTATCAAAAAGCCATCGAGGCTGGCGATAGTATCGCCGATGCCTATTGCAATCTGGGTATCCTGGAATCTCAGGAAAAAAATTATAGCAAAGCCATCGACTGCTTTACGCTGTCGCTGAAAGAAGAACCCCGGCATTTTGAAGCGCACTATAACCTGGCCAATCTCTACGCTGAATTGGGAAATTTTCCATTGGCGAAAGTCCATTATCAGATCTCGATCGCGTTGGAACCTGAATTCCCAAACAGCCATTTTAATCTTGGCCTGACGCTGGCAATGAATAAACAAATTGAAGAAGCCATCCTTTCCTTGATGAACTACCGAAGGCTCGCACCGACGGAAGACCGTCGCCATGTGGAGGAATTAATAGACAACCTGTCCCGCACCGTGCAGTAACCCCGCACCCCGCACCCCGCAAGAGACTGCGGGGTGACAGCAGCCCAGCAAGGCTTTAACACTTTAACACTTCAACACTTTAACACTTCAGCCCTGCTACAACGCCCAGATGGTGATAAAGAAGAGGATGGCGCGGTAGATTTCCAGGGCAACTTTCAGAAGCAATAGCATCACCACTGATTTTACTACAAGTCGCCAACCTTTTTCATGATAGAAGGTCATTCCTGAGGACATCAAAAAATACAGGTTGGTGGAAACAAAAATGACGGTCAGCGTCAATTCATCCAGATATTGGCCCAGGCCAAATATCCTCGTCGCCAGGGTCAGAAAAATAGTATTTGCAAAAAGATTGAAGCAGGCAAGCTCGACGGTGTAAGATACGTGATCCGTAAAGTAGCGGTCCTTTTTTCGATACAGAAAATTGAGCGGAAGCGAAGCAACCACGACAAAAAGCATGACCATCAGCTTGGCGAGACTTGTAGTCTTTTGATTGTAGATCAGGCTAAAGGAGGCAATGTCCGTCATTTGCAGGCTCATCATTTTATGAGCCACCATGTCTTTTACCAATTGCCGCTGCGGAGCAAGCAATTGCGTATTCAAAGAAGCGTTGAAAAGCTGAATGACCGGGAAAAGGAAGTAGATCAGGTTGAGAACAAAGAATAACGACAACGGCCGCAGGTACTTGACGGTCCGGCCCTCGGCAAACTCTTTGCAGATAAAACCAGGTTTCCTGATCACCCACCACAACGTCTTGACAAATTTGTTGTCGGCAAAGGTGATGGCAATAAGGAGGTTGTTCAGAAAGGCTTTGAATGAACGATCCTGTTCGTCAAGGACTTTTTCGCCACACTGATTGCAATAGGATCCCCTAAACTGGTTACCGCAACTCTGGCAGGTGTGTTCGGTGAATGGCTCGCTCATCGGGGAAGAATTTCAGGTCTAAAGGCTCAGGTCTCGAGATTTTCATTCTCAATTCGAAACTCCATGTTGTCCAGCAAAAATATGAAATATGAGGACAGTGCAAATGATTCGCGCGATTCTTGGGTTGGGACTGAATGTTTATGTTCAGCGTTTCAGGTTATCGGATGAAGCCCTTTCAGGGCAAGGGATACTGCGATTGACCAGACACAGGACGTTGCCCTGTGCTAAATGATAATACAATTGGCTAGATATAGGGCGTTGCCCTGTGCCATACCAAAACCAATTTATTTATTTAGTCCGATAACAGAAAATAAAGGATTTCAAATTACGTACAATGAAACTTGAAACTGTCACCCAGCAATTTCTTACGGCGGTTACCCCAATTGCTTCAAGACCTTTTTTGCGCGGGCGAGAAAGCCTGCGCTGGCGTAGGGGAGTTGGTCCTCGATCAGGATCTTCAATTCTTTTTCCAGCGCCGGCTCTACTTTGGCAATACGTGATAAAACGGACATCGAAAATACGCGCACGGCGATTGGTTCCTTTGGATTTTGAAACATCTCGAAGCAGATGGACGCGGCGGCCCCCTGAAGTGATCGTGGGATATCTATAAATTGCATGAGCCGCACGGTATTGCGTTTTACAGAATCATGAAGCCCCGGCCTTATAAGGTTTTTGATGATCCTCTTCAGATGAGGTTTGATAAGTTCGGGATGCCGTTCCACGCAACAGCTCAACGGCCAGGCTGCACGCTGCGTAACGCGATAGGGTCCCGAAAGGAACACGGCAACCAAGTTGCTAAACCGGCGGGCGTCTGTGCCCACATACTTTACAATCTTGTTGCATTGGGTCTTTGAGTGCTCCTTTAGCAGGGTTGCCACCAAATTCATATTCAAGCAATTAGCCTTTAATAATTATATAACTTGCTGAAAGCTAGGATATTTATGAAGAATCTGTTAAGTTAGAGTTCAACTAACCGATGCGTGCCATGCTCTTATTTTTTACCATCGCGGCCACCTTGCTTTTCCAGCTGAGTTTCAGTCTTTTTTGTTTTTATTTAAAACAAGCAAAGACGGCCTGAGAACTCCTGGCATAGTCAATTCACCAATTCTACAGAGGGCCTGAGGCCCTATTTCTGTTCAGAGGCCGGAAAATAGTGGTTGATCTGCTAACTTGCAGCCTTTTAAAAATCAAACGTGAATTACCTATCGGCTGAGAACATTTCCAAGTCATTCAACGATCGGTGGCTTTTCAAGGATTTAGCGATTGGGATATCGCAAGGAGAGAAGTTTGCCTTGGTTGGAGAGAACGGAACGGGCAAGACAACCTTGCTGAAGATTCTCACGGGAGAATTGGCACCTGATTCAGGTCTCGTCAGTGTCCGGGATGGCATCAAGATAGGATACCTTACGCAACAGCCGAACGTGGAAGGTCACCTTACGGTGAATGACATTCTTTTCAATGAAAAGAATGAGGTGGCAGCCGTGGTGAAAGAATATGAAGACTGTATTCACCATCCCGGTGTTTCACCTGAGCGAATGCAAAAGGTACTCGAGCGGATGGAGGAATTGAATGCCTGGGACTATGATGCCAAGGTGCAGGAGATTACGACCAAGCTGGGAGTGACCAACCTGGACCAGAAGTTTGAATCGCTTTCGGGTGGCCAGCGCAAGCGGGTATTCATGGCGCAGATGCTGCTGACCGAGCCCGACCTTATCATCATGGATGAGCCCACCAACCACCTTGATCTGGAAGCGATCGAATGGCTGGAGACATATCTGTCGGGGCCCAATATAACCCTGATCATGGTCACCCACGACAGGTACTTCCTTGACAATGTGGCCAACGAGATTGTAGAACTTGACCGGGGTAAACTTTATAAGTATAAAGGCAATTACGCATACTTTTTGGAGAAGAAGTCAGGGCGGGAGGAGCTTCTGAAAATAGAAGTAAACAAGGCCAAAAGCCTTCTCAAGAAAGAACTTGAGTGGATGAGAAGGCAACCGCGGGCGAGGGGTACAAAGGCGAAATACAGGGTGGAGGCGTTTTACGAACTTCAGGATAAAGCCTCCATCAATCTCAGGCGTGATGTGATGGAGCTTGACATTCAGAAATCGCGCCAGGGTGGGAAAATATTGGAACTTCACGGGGTATCAAAGGGGTATGGCGGCAATCTGCTTGTTGACAACTTCTCACATGTTTTTAAAAAGAAGGAACGCATCGGCGTAGTGGGTGCCAATGGTGTTGGCAAATCTACATTTCTTGATATGCTCACCGGCCAGGTATTCCCTGACAAGGGTGAAATAATACGGGGTGTAACGACCAAGATAGGCTACTTCACGCAGGAAACCGAAAACCTCGACCCCCGCCACCGCGTCATCGAAGAGGTTACAGAAATCGCCGAGTTCATCACGTTGTCGGACGGCTCCAGCATTTCGGCCTCTAAGTTTCTCGATCTTTTCTTATTCCCGCCGGAAAAGCAATATACGTTTGTCGAAAAACTAAGCGGCGGCGAAAAGAAAAGGCTTCAGCTTCTGAAAATATTGGTGACCAATCCCAATTTCCTTATCCTGGATGAACCCACCAATGACTTTGACATCGATACGCTTAATGTTCTGGAGGACTTTCTGGAAAAATTCACCGGTTGTCTGGTCCTTGTTTCTCACGATCGGTATTTTATGGACCATTTGGTGGACGAGCTTCTGGTCTTTGAAGGAAGTGGAAAAATCCAGCCTTTCAATGGGAATTACAGCGATTACCGAACTCTCGAAGATGAAAAACCGGACGTCAAAATGCCTGCCACGAGCAAACCCGTTCTAGCGGAGGCCGGACCAGGCAAGCGAAAAGTGTCTTTCAAAGAAAAACAGGAACATGAGGGCCTTCAAAAAGAGATTGAGGCGTTAGAAGAAGAAAAGCGAATCCTGGTTGAAAAACTAAATCACAACGGTCTTGATCACGCGCAGCTTGCAGCCTGCGCTTCAAAAATCGCATCCATCACGACAACGATTGACGAAAAAACACTTCGATGGTTGGAATTGGATGAGCTTCTAGGGTAAGCACAAACGAGTGTTTGTTTTTGCGAATGGCGCTTTCTGAGTGCGGTAGAATATAATATATCGCGATTTTCAATAATTTTCCATGAAAAGGGCGTACCTTTACCCAATATAGATTATTGGATCAAGCTCAAACCATAGCACTCTATCAGCCCGTTCTTCAGGCGATTGCTTTCAAGATTTTAAAATGTAAAGCAGATGCTGAAGATATTGTTCAGGATACCTTTGTAAAGTGGCTTAATGCCGAACAGGAAAAAATACAAAATACCAAAGCTTATCTTATTCAGGCTGTTCGGAACAATTGTATAAATCATCTCAATACCTTGCGCCGGAAGAAGGAGGAATATCTCGAGGCCATCGATTTATCCAAACTGACTGGAAGATTTAGGGAGATTGACTTCTCGCACCTTGATCTGGAAACTGAGCTGAACAAGGCCCTGGCGGTTATAAACCACAAGTTGGAACCCCTGGAACGGGCCGTTTACCTGTTGAAAGAGGTCTTTGATTTTGATTATGAATCGGTGCAAAAAGCACTGAACAGAAAGCAGGAGCATTGTCGTCAGCTTTTTTGCCGCGCCAAAAGGAAATTGAGCAGCCTGGAAGTGCCAAAGATCAGTATCGATCTGCCAAAGAAAGGACAGTGGATAGAAAGCTTCCGGAAAGCGTGCGATATCGGCAACGCCAATATCCTGATTGCTGAACTTCAAAAGGAAATTACCCCGGCTGGCAAGGAGGATTAAAATTCTTTCCGCCCAATTTGTCACAAATAGCCCCAAACCTTGTCTTGTTAGTGTTAAGAGCTCCAAAAGGGGCTATAACTCGTTAAATTAACCTAAACTAATCATGATTGTCATTTTTTCTTTCTTTGTAGCCCACTGGTATTTGTCGCTGTTTTTTCAAACCTTCTTTTTACATCGCTATGCGTCGCACAAGGCATTTACCATGAGCAAATTCACCGAAAAGGTGTTCTTTGTTCTGACCTGGATATTTGAAGGATCCAATTACCTCAGCCCCTATGGTTACGGGGTTATGCACCGCATGCACCATGCTTTTGCGGATACTGAAAACGATCCACATTCACCCAAATACGACGAGTCGATTTTCAAGATGATGTGGAAAACAAAAACAATTTATTCAGACATCGCTAATAAGAAGGTGGTTGTAGAAAAGCGCTTTAGCGAAGGTGTTCCGCAATGGGAATCCTTTGACAAGTTTGCCCGCTCCTGGCCGTCCCGCTTATTCTGGGCGGCGGTCTATATTTCGGTTTATTGGCAGTTTGCCACGGTATGGTGGCTCTGGTTGCTCTTGCCGATCCAATTCTTGCTGAGCCCCATTCATGGCGCCATTATCAACTGGTTTGCCCATAAATATGGATATCGCAATTTTGAGGTTGGCGATACATCGCGGAATTTCCTTCCGGTGGATATCCTGATGATGGGAGAGAGTTATCACAATAATCACCACAAATATGCCTCTCGCTCCAACTTTGGAGGGATCCGGTGGCACGAAATTGACCCTACTTATCAAGTCATACGTTTGCTGAATAAGATGAAGATCATCCGGATCGCCAGCCAAAAGGAAATCAAATTGGAAAGGGTGAGGAAAGCCGCCTGATAAGTCAATTATGCGGCTTTAGGCAATTCTCGATTTTTATGCCTACCTTTGGGAATATTATCATTATTTATTATTAACAACAATTATGAAAGAAGGTACAGTAAAGTTCTTCAACGAGACCAAGGGATTTGGTTTTGTAAAAGAAACCGAGACGGAAAAGGAGTATTTTGTGCACGTATCAGGACTTGTCGATCAAGTACGTGAGAATGATCAAATCACCTTTGAGTTGAAAGAAGGAAAAAAAGGTCTAAACGCCGTCAACGTGCGCTTAGCCAACTAAATCGAACCAACGGTTGCAAAGCCAGGCCCCAAGCCTGGTTTTTTTATGAGCTTCTAATCTGAACATAATACCCTCCATTTTGACCTTTAACGATTTCAATTTCGACCCTCAACTCCTCGAGGGATTGCTTACGATGGGATACACCAAGCCTACACCCATCCAGGAGCAAGCCATCCCCGTGATCCTGAAAAACAAAGACTTAATTGCCTGCGCCCAAACCGGCACGGGCAAAACTGCCGCCTATATTTTGCCGATCCTCAACAAGATTGTTCATGCCCATTCGGATCACCGTCACTTGAATACGCTGGTACTGGCGCCTACCCGTGAACTGGCCCAGCAGATCGATCAGCAAATTGAGGGCTTTGCCTATTTTATAGGCGTCAGTTCAATCCCCGTATATGGCGGGGGTGATGGCGCCACCTGGGATCAGCAGCGCAAGGCTTTGCAGGAGGGTGCTGATATTATTATCGCAACTCCTGGCCGCCTCATCGCGTTGTTGGCTGCCGGCACTGTGAAACTCGATCACCTCCAACACCTGGTGCTCGATGAGGCCGACCGCATGCTTGACATGGGATTCTATGATGACCTTATCCGCATTATTAACTATTTGCCCAAGCAACGGCAAACCCTTCTATTTTCTGCGACGATGCCGCCTAAAATAAGGACGCTGGCAAACCGAATTCTGATTTCTCCGGTAGAAGTAAGCATTGCCATTGCAAAACCAGCCGAGGGCATTCTGCAACAGGCCTATATGACCTACGACCAGCAGAAAGTTGGCTTAATTCAGTATTTACTAAAGACCGGAACCTATAGCAGCGCTCTTATTTTTGCTTCCACCAAAGAAAGCGTAAAAAAACTGGACCACACGTTGCGGAAGATAGGGTTGAATGTAAAAGCGATCCACTCTGATCTCGAGCAGGATGAGCGCGAACAGATCCTGAGGGAGTTCAAGAACAAACAATTGCCCATCGTTATCGGTACCGACGTCCTTTCGCGCGGCATTGATGTAGACGGGATCAGCCTGGTGCTCAATTACGATGTACCGCCGGACCCCGAAGATTACATCCACCGCATCGGACGAACGGCACGCGCAGAAAATAAGGGAACCGCGATCACTTTTATCAATGAAAAAGATCAGCGGAAATTCCTCGGTATAGAAAGACTGATCGGAAAAGAAGTTCCTAAACTGACGATGCCTGCCGGATTCGGAGAAAGCCTTTTGTATCAGCCTGAATTGAGAAGGGAAAAGGTCTTCAGAAAGGCGGTTGGAAAAAGAAGTCAGGGGTTTCGGAGAAACAGGGCGTAGTACTCCTGTTAAATTGATAATTGTCATTCGCAACTCGCAACTCACTGTTTGAAATTCAGTTGGAATTCAAATAACCTGACCTAGTTTCAAAATATCAATAATATCCTGCTCGATCCGTCTTGGCTTCATCGATTTCGCATCCAATAAGCACCAAAAAGTTTTTGATTCGGCCAACACATTGCCGGTGGCCGCATGAACCAACGTCACAAACCTTTCAAACCGCGGACCTTCATGATTCCCCACCCAGGTAAAGCCCTTTACTTCATCATTTAGAAAGGCAGGCTTGCGATAGTCAATTTCATGTCTCAACAAAACCCAGGAATACTTCATCCTGATCTCTGCATTTGCGGCGTAAAGCCAGTGCGCATAGGCGACCTCTTGTATCCATCGAACATAAACCACATTGTTAACATGGCCAAGTTCATCAATATCACTTTCAGCAGCGCGCACGATGTGCGTAAAAGCATTTGGATTTACAACAGCGAACGTGGCCACGATCAGAATTTTACGAGCGTCAGTTTTGCTTTCTTCAATGCTTCGTTGGTTGAACTTAATTCTTTCTTTACCGCTGCGTAGGACGCCATCGCCTGATCAAAGCGCGGGTTTATTTCTTCAAAAGCAGAAATGGCTTGACGGGTGGGCGGCATATCGGTGTCCTGCAGGATTGAAAACAAGGATGTCAAGGAATCATCCAAACGGGCAAGGGCCGAAGCACTTGAGCGACTTTCCAACGCTGCAAGTTTCTGATCGATGTCCTGCAACCTGGCCAATAACGGTCCCTTGATTTTTGATTCGAGGGACTTTAGTTGGCTGCGGACCAGGCCAATCTCCTGAATTGCGTTCGTTAATTTTTCACGGTTGTGATAACAACTCACGGAAAGATCGTATTGCCGTTTCAAATCCTCCATGGAAGATTTTACCCTTGGGTCCATTTTTACAACAAGGGATTGGGCATAGGTCTGACCATTGACTGTGAGTTTTACAGAATAAGTTCCTGGCATCACCCAGGGTGAACTCGGTTCCGGAGCAGTGCTGCCATAGATGGCCGAAATCGGGTAGGAGGCCGGAATATTCAACGGCGCATAGCGCAAGTCCCACAAGAATCGATGAGATCCCTTTTCGGCTGAAAGGATTTGTTGAGGGCGGATCCAATACAGCGGAATGTTTACGTTCGGGATTTCGTACAGGGTATCGTTGCTGGTGAAAGTTCGGACTAGCTTTCCATTCGGATCCATCATTTCAAGAAGTGTGGCCTGCACCTTATCTTTTAAATAATAATCGATGATCGCACCATCCGGTGGATTTTGTCCTGCAGGTTCTTCCGGCGGGAGGGGTGAATCCGGGTTCATATTCCATCGAATGCGATAAGCCGCCTGTGGCTCATAAAGTATTGCATCCCTGGAAGCAAGTTGAGCCGAAAGTTGCCGAAGCGGAGTGATGTTATCAAGAATCCAGAACGACCTTCCATGCGTGCCAATCACCAGGTCATCATCTTTGATTACCAGATCCCTGATTGATGTGGCAGGCATATTTAATCGCAGGCTCTGCCAATGACCACCGTTATCAAAGGATACATGGAC
>JBGPGZ010000082.1:0-12090 GCA_041484175.1 Cyclobacteriaceae bacterium
ATATTCTATTTACGTTTGGCATGGAGACTGCATACTTTCGTTTTGCAACACTCCCTGGCGCGGATCAAAAAAGAATTTTTAATCTCGCCCAAACGGTTGTTCTTACCCTTAGTTTATTCTTTTCTGTTTTGATGATTTCTTTTGCCGCACCCCTGGCTGCCGGACTCCACGTGAGCAATCATCCGGAATTCATTATCTGGCTGACGGTGGTGATGTTTACGGATGCCGCCGTTTCAATTCCCTTTGCCCGGTTGAGACTGGAAATTCGTCCGTTAAGGTTTGCCATTGCCAAAATCATCAACGTGCTTCTGCTGATCGGATTGAATTTTTTCTTTCTTAAAATGATCTATGATCCCACGGTAGGTGTGGGTTACGTTTTTCTGGCGAATTTGATCGCCAACGCCTTTTACATTATTTTCTTCGTGCGTGAACTCTTTAGCTGGAGGCCAGCCATAGATCCTGCCATTTCGTACCCCATGGTTAAATATTCCTACCCTGTCATGCTGATGGGGCTCGCTGCCATGACCAACGAAATGTTCTCGCGACTCACGCTGGTGTGGTGGCTTCCCAAAAATTATTATGGAGATCAATCGCAGGCGCATGCCCTCGGAGTATTTGGCGCGTGTTATAAATATGCGGTCCTCATGAGCGTAGCCGTTCAGGCCTTCCGGTTTGCGGCCGAACCTTTTTTCTTTTCGAACGCGTCCGACAAAAATTCGCCTGCCTTGTTTGCTAAAGTCAATCATTATTTTGTGATCGTCTGTTGCCTGCTGCTTCTCGGGGTGAGCATAAACATGGATATTTTTAAATATTTCATTGGGAAAGAGTATTGGGAAGGGCTCTCCATTGTTCCAGTGCTCTTACTGGCCTACTTATTTCTGGGTGTGTACTATAATTTTTCGGTGTGGTTCAAGATAACGGATAAAACATATGTTGGCACTTTCATAACAGCCGGAGGCGCCGCACTCACCATCCTGCTGAATTATTTGATGATCCCACTCGCCGGGTATACTGGCAGCAGCTGGGCAACCGCTATCGTTTATTTTTCAATGATGACTGTCTGCTATTGGCTGGGGCAGAAATACTACCCCATCCCCTATCGCGTCATTCCGGATCTGAGTTATGTGGTGGGGACCCTTTTGGTGAGTTTGTTTATTGCCAACATTACCATCCCCAATCCCTGGTTAAGCATCGTATTCCACGTTGGTGTAATGGCGCTTTTTCTTGCAATCACGTACCTTATTGAAAGGAACCTGAGGCTTCGCGAACAAAGCCCTTAGGGAACATAAGTCTATTGGGAAATTTGGTTAATTTTGACCCCTATATTGATCTTCTGCCGTTGACAAAGTCCACCTTTTACCTGCCGGCTTCCCTCGTTATCGCTCTGTCCTGTGTGGCGGTGCACCCTGCTTTTTCTCAAAAAGATAAAAAGAAAGGAGCGGGAGAGCCTGCCACTTCCGCTGCCCGTTTACGCGAAGCCGAGTTCTTCTTTACCGAAGGCGAAAAGTATTTCATTCTTGAGGATTACTCCAAAGCCCTGCTTTATTTCCAGCGTGTGGTGGAACTAAATCCTGCCAACAGCGGCGTTTATTATAAAATTGCGGAGGTTTTGTCCAAATCGTCCAAAGAGGAGGACTTGACAAAGGCCGCTGCGAGTATTGAAAATGCCCTTAGGATTGAAAGAAAAAACAAATATTACTACCTGCTTGCATCCAATATCTATTCCGCCCTCAACAATTTTTCAAAAGCCGCCCAAGCCCTTGAGAACATGATGCAAGAAATTAAAGGGAACGACGAATACCTGTACGAGCTTGCCGCCATGTATCAATATGGCCATAAACCGGAAGAAGCAATCAAGACTTATGATAAGGCGGAAAGTATTTTAGGAGTCAACGAAGTCTCTTCGCTTCAAAAGCAACGCCTTTACCTGACGCAAGGTAAACTGAATGAAGCGCTGGCTGAAGGTCAGAAACTAATTGATGCCTTCCCTGATGAGCCTCGTTATGTTTTGGGCTTTGCAGAAACTCTTTCACAATTCAAACAATGGTCAAAGGCAATCAGCTATCTGGAGAATTACCTGAAAGACCACCCAGAAGTAGGAAGCGCTAAAATGCTGTTGACCGGATTGTACCGCGATAACGGTCAGGAACAGAAATCAAGGGACCTGGCCTTGACGCTGATGGACGACCCTTCAGTAGAAGTCGGAAGTAAAGTGCTGATGGTAGAAACGTATAACTCCATTCTGAGTCAAAACGAAGCCAAGAAAATTGAGGACCGCAACCTGGAAGCCTTTGCCCTCAGCCTATTTACAAAACTAAAAGCCGCTTACCCTGGCGACCCCAATGTTCACCTTGCGGGGGGGCATCTGAATTTGACGCTCAAAAGAACCGAAGAAGCGCAGCAGGAGTACTTGGCAGCTATTCGCTTTGGCTCCACCAGTTTTGACGCCTGGCAAAACCTGCTCTACCTGGAATCGCAGGCGGGTGCGTTCGATAGCCTGATCAAACATTCTGAGGACGCGATGGAATTATTCCCTAATCAAGCCATGCTGTATTATCTGAATGGGTATGCCCAATTGCGCAAAAAGAATTATCGTGAGGCAGTCACCACGCTGGAGCAGGCCAAAAAGCTTTCGGTCTCCAACCCGAATTTTGTCAGCGAGATCGATAGTATGTTGGGCGACGCCTACAACGGCGCAAAGGACTATCCCAAGTCGGATCAGGCATACGAAGACGCGCTTGTGATCAACCCGAATTATGATCTTGTCCTTAACAATTACAGCTACTACCTGGCGTTGCGAAAAGAGAACCTGGAGAAGGCCGAGAAGATGTCATCCCAGCTTATAAAGGTCCACCCCGACAATGCCGCCTATCTGGACACGCATGCCTGGGTGCTGTTCATGCGTGAAAAATACAAGGAAGCCAGGAAGGTAATGGAAAAAGCAATCGCCACAGGACAGGCCGGAGCCACCCATTTTGAGCATTATGGAGACATTCTTTTTCAATTGGGCAATATTGACGAGGCAGTGAAACAATGGCAAAAGGCCAAAACCCTCGACAATGGCAATGCCCTCATTGATAAAAAAATTGCTAACAGAAAATTATATTAAGAAATGTTTCGCAGATTGCTGTGATTTACCTTTTGCCGGAGGTGTGAGAACCGGCGATAGCAGGGGGCGGATAACTTAAAAGGAAAAGGTTCTGAGAAACATCTGTTATTTTAGCAGTTAGAGGTTTCACATGCTACGACCATCGTTTATCCTATTTTTATTTTTTGTTCTCCTGTTGCAGGCCTGCAGCAAAAAAGTAATTCCGGCGTTGCCTCCGCCGCCACCGACGCTGGACATTCAGGAAATCGAATTTGAATACCTGCACGGCAAAGCACGTCTGAATTTTAAGGACGATAAAAAAGAGCGCGATGTAAAGGCTAATATCCGCATTCACAAGGACAGTGTGATCTGGATGACTTTCTCAGTGATCGGCCTTCAAGGTGGAAAAGCACTGATTAACAAGGACTCCATTACGATTGTGAGCACCCTGGACAAAGAATATTATCAGTTTGATTATGACGAGCTTTCAAAACGCTTCAATTTTAAGGTTGACTATAACGTAATTCAGTCCGCCATGTTGGGGAATCTGATTATGCCCCGCGGTGAGGGTGATGTAATCGTCGAGGAAGCGGACTACAATATGCTCAACCAACACCAGGGCAACGTGTTGATCAAGAACTTTATCAACCGTATAACAAAGAAACTGGAGAAGCTTGAGCTTTCGGAGAGTACCGGCAGCAATTCAATAAAGATTGATTATTCCAATTTCCAGCCTTTGGGTGATAAATCGTTTCCTTACACTGGCACAGTAGTCATATTATACAAAACACCGGCGGGGATCATCAACAATACCATTACGTTTGAATACAATAAGGCCGAGGTGGGCGACAAGGAGCTCAGGTTTCCGTTCAATATCCCAAAGCGCTATGAACGCAGGTAGCCGTATTTAAAACAGTAGGCAAGTGGCAGTAGGCAGTAGGCAATTGACATTGACCAATAAGGCGGCAGTCAAGAAAGTGCTCAGACACTTTCGCTGGTTCAGCGAATTCTTAAATACACCCGACGCCTGGCTGCCGGTTTTTTGCTGCGTCCTTATACTGGGGATTTCTTCCCCCGCTCAAGCTCAGAAAACCAAAAGCCAGCTTCAGAAAGAGAAACAGCAGAACATCGAGAAAATCAAGGAGACCGAAAAGATCCTCAATGAAACAGGGCAGCAGAAAAAAAATTCACTGGGCGAACTGACTGCCCTCAATCAGCGAATCCGGCAGCAGGAGGAGTTGATTGCTTCCATTAAAGGAGAAATCAATCTATTGGACACCGACATCAATGAGAACAACGAGATCATCAACGCGCTGGAAGCAGATCTCTCTAACCTGAAGGAAGAATATGCCAGTATGTTGTTCTCGGCACAAAAAGCCAGTGGAAAGACCAACAAATTAACATTTCTTTTTTCCGCTCAAACTTTTGACCAGTTGCTGATGCGGTTGAAATACATGGATCAATATGGAAAATCGCGCCAGGAGCAGGCTGAAGCCATCACCCGCGTTCATCAAATTTTGGCCGAGCAGGTTCGCCAGACAGAGGTGATCAAAAGCCAAAAAAATGAACTCCTTAATGATGAGGTGGCTGAGAATAAAAGTCTTACCAGTCTCAAACAAAAACAAAGAACGGTGGTGAAGTCACTGGAGAAGGAAGAGAAGCGGCTGAATAAAGACCTTGAAGAAACAAGAAAATCAGTGGCCCAACTCGACAACCTGATCAACGAAATCATAAAAGAGGAGATGGAACGGGCAGCCCGTGAAGCGGCGGTGAAAAAAACGACCAACCCGGCGAAGGTGGAAGAACCGGAATTCACCCTTTCCTCATCTTTTGAAGAAAACCGCACGAAGTTTCCCTGGCCTGCTTCCGGTTTTATCTCTCAAAAATTTGGACGACAAAACCATCCGATATTGAAAGGCATTGTTTTGCAGAATGACGGTATCAATATTCAAACCCAGGACGGAGAAAAAGTCAAATGCATCTTCGAAGGCGAAGTAAGGGCCGTGGCCCTGTTTCCAGCAATCGGCAGCTCGGTTATCGTCAGTCACGGGGAATATTTTACCGTATACTCCGGACTGAAGGAAGTATATGTAAAAAAAGGCCAGAAAGTAGAAACCGACCAGCAAATCGGCCGACTATCAAACAATGGAGAGGGAATTTCAGAGTTGCGTTTTCAAATCCGCAAAAACACTGTACCATTGAACCCGCAGGCCTGGCTGAGGGATTAAAATTCAGTAAATAAGCTTGATTTTGGGCATGTTTTACCGTATTCATAAGAATTGGCCTGATTTGTGGTCTTTTTTACGATAGTCTGATAAATCGTTATCTTTACAGTCCTGTTTGACTGATACGAAACGAGCCAATAGGGGCCATCCATCAGTCTTGCGGGCGGGGTTAAACTGAAAATTATTAGCATATGAAATCAATTCTTTTGTTTTTGGGTGGGGTAGGGTTTCAGGAAATCTTACTGATTGGGTTTTTCGTGTTGATATTCTTTGGCGCCAAGAAGATTCCTGAATTCATGAAGGGCTTGGGCAAAGGGGTGAAAGAATTTAAGGATGCCATGACCGACGTAAAGAAGGAAATGGACGATGCCGGAAATGAACCCGGCAAGATTGAAGGTAAGTAACCCTTGGAGAAGCACACGCATTTCCGCGAGATACAACACGATCTGAAGCGAGGTGCCTTTACGTGCGTCGATGTCGTCAAGCAACACCTCTTCCTTATTAAAAGCAAGGCTCACCTCAATGCCTTTCTCAGTGTATACGAAGAGGAATCCCTGGCGCGGGCTGCCGAAATCGATCAGAAAATCAAGCTGGGTACAGCCGGAAAACTCGCCGGGTTGATCGTCGGTTTAAAGGATGTGTTGGCCTATACAGACCACCCGCTTCAGGGCGGCAGCAAAATTTTAGATGGCTTTATTTCCCAATTCAATGCGACTGCCGTTCAGCGCTTGCTGGATGAGGATGCTATTGTAATCGGTAGACTCAATTGTGATGAGTTCGCGATGGGATCCTCTAACGAAAACTCAGCCTTCGGTCCGGTACTCAACGAAATCGATAATACCCGCGTGCCCGGAGGTTCATCGGGGGGATCGGCGGTGGCGGTCATGGCCGATATGTGCAAAGTCACCCTTGGCTCCGATACCGGAGGTTCGGTTCGTCAACCCGCCTCCTTTTGCGGCGTCATCGGGCTAAAACCAACGTATTCCCGCATCTCACGATTTGGATTGATTGCCTATGGTTCCTCCTTTGACTGCATCGGCATATTCTCAAAAAGTCTTGAAGACATTTCTTTGGTACTCGAAGTGATCGCCGGCGAAGATGCTTATGACAGTACCGTGTCGCGAAAACCGGTCCCCGCCTACTCCAAAACATTAAAAGCGCCCGGAAGTAAAAAGTATAAAGTTGCCTACATCCGCGAAACCGTTGAATCCGACGGCATTCAGCGTGAGATCAAGGAAGCGATCAAGAAAAAAATTGAAAAACTGAAAGCCGCGGGACACGAGGTCGCGGCCATCGGTTTTCCTTTGATCGAATACATTTTGCCGACGTATTATATTTTGGCAACGGCTGAAGCAAGTTCCAACCTTTCGCGCTACGACGGTGTGCGCTACGGATATCGCAGTCCCAACACACGGGATTTGCAGTCGCTGTACAAGAAAACGCGCTCCGAGGCATTTGGCAAAGAAGTGCAGCGAAGAATTTTGCTGGGTACATTCGTCTTGAGCGCGAGCTACTATGACGCCTATTACACAAAAGCGCAGAAGGTAAGAAGGCTTATCCGCGACAAAACAAAAGAAGTTTTTGATACGCACGATTTCCTGCTGATGCCCACCGCGCCTACCACTGCATTTAAGTTAGGTGAACATAGCGGTAATCCAGTGGAAATGTATTTGGCTGATTTATATTCCGTCCAGGCAAATGTAGCAGGCGTGCCTGGCATCTCCGTGCCGTGCGGTAATGATGAAAAAGGTCTGCCTATTGGATTGCAGCTTATTGCAGACGATTTTAAAGAAGCAGAGTTGCTTCAGTTTTCTGAAGTGTTGATGAATTTAAATTAATCCGGCACTCTTCGAAGATGCCGGCCATATTTATGAAAGGACTATCCCTCGGTTGGTTGATTCTGTTGCTGACGCAGTACGCCTGCGGGCAAGGTGATGGTGCCCTTGACACGCTAAATGCCTCCGCGGCTTCTGAAGAGATTCCATTTCAACCAGACTCGCTAATTCTTGATGTTGCTCTTCCCAATAGTCTTGAATATGTCCCTGCTGAAGAAAGTGCCGAATTGATTGCTGACAGACTGAGTTGCCTTCAGCAAACCATTCCGCTTGCCTACAATGACCAGGTTCACGCGTTCATCAATTATTTTACGATCCGCGACCGGGATTACACCCGCATGGTACTTCGGAGAAAAGATCTTTATTTTCCTTTGTTTGAAAAGTACCTGACCAAGCACAATCTTCCTGAGGAATTGAAGTATTTATCCATCATTGAGTCCGGTCTCAATCCGAGGGCGGTTTCGCGGGCGCGGGCCGTAGGCTTATGGCAATTCATGTCGGGAACAGGGCATTACCTCGGCCTGCATAACGATTGGTATGTCGATGAACGAATGGACCCCGAAAAATCGACGGAAGCAGCCTGTCAATATCTAACCATGCTTCATTCAATGTTTAAAGACTGGCCTCTGGCCCTGGCCGCCTACAATTCGGGGCCTGGTACCGTACGGAAAGCAATCCGCCGATCCGGATATAAAAAGTCCTTTTGGGATATATACCCTTATTTGCCGCGTGAAACCCGGGCCTATGTTCCACAGTATGTGGCCATGATCTATGCGATCAATTATGCCGAACATCACAACCTGGAAGAATATGCAAAGGAGGAATTGCCCGACTACGATACGCTGATGACAAAACGGTTTCTCCACTTTGAAACTTTTGCTAATCTCACCGGAAGCTGTTTGGAGGATCTGCAAAGGCTAAACCCCTCCATGCAGCGCAATGCTGTGCCCGAGGGGAAAAATTATACGCTAAAGGTTCCAGCCCAAGCCAAGCATAAGTTGGAGCAAAACCGTTTCGCTATTCTGGATTCCGCTTCAAAGACGGGCAAGAAAGAACTTGAGTTGTTTGCCCGCACTTCTACCGGCAGTACCTATGGCCGTGAAATGGTGGCCTACCTTGTTCGATCGGGCGATGTGTTGGGAAGCATAGCCCAGCGTCATCACGTACGGATCGATGACATTAAGAAATGGAATAATTTATCCTCCAACCTGATTCATTCCGGACGATGGCTTAATATCTGGGTTCTTCCATCTTCCAGAAGCATCGGTGCGGTTTCCTATTCACTACCGCTGCCAGTTCCATCACCGGACGCCAGATTGTACATCGTCCAACCCGGTGATACACTATGGGACATTTCAAAGAAATTTCAGGGCTTGACGATTGAAAAAATCAGGACCCTTAATAATCTTACGACCGACAAGTTACAGCCGGGTCAAAGATTGATTGTCAGCTGATTCGTTGATTTCCTCCAGACCAGGCAGGCATACTTAAGTAAAGCATCATTTATCGCGCGCCGAAAAACGCCTTTCCATTTCGTATTCGTTTAGTCGCACGACCTCATGACAAGGCTGTGGACTTTGGTCATAATATTGTAAATTTCACATTCATTCCTTAACCTGAACATTATGGCGATCAAAATACGGAAGCAAGATGCGCTGAACTATCACACGCAAGGGCAACCTGGAAAAATTGAAGTTGTACCCACCAAAGCCCTTAGCACACAATTGGATTTAGCGCTTGCCTATTCGCCTGGAGTAGCCGAACCTTGCAAAGAGATCGCAGCGAACAAGGAAGATGTTTATAAATATACAGCGAAAGGAAATCTGGTGGCGGTCATTTCAAATGGCACGGCAGTGTTGGGTCTGGGTAACATCGGCCCGGAAGCCTCCAAGCCCGTGATGGAAGGTAAAGGCGTACTCTTCAAAAAATTTGCGGGCATTGATGTCTTTGATATTGAGATCGCAGAAGAAGACCCGGATGAATTTATCAAAATTGTAAAATCACTGGAGCCGACTTTTGGGGGCGTGAATCTCGAAGATATCAAGGCTCCAGAGTGCTTTAAGATCGAAACGGAGTTGCGTGCGAAGATGAACATTCCGGTGATGCATGATGACCAGCACGGCACAGCTATTATCTCGAGCGCCGCGCTGCTGAATGCATTGGAACTGGTAGGAAAGAAGATCGAGGATGCTATTTTGGTCGTAAACGGTGCAGGGGCAGCGGCTATTTCATGTACGCGACTTTATCTTGCCCTGGGTTTAAAGAAAGAGAACGTGGTCATGTGCGACAGCAAAGGAGTGTTGCATAAGAACCGCGAGGGTCTTGATCCAATCAAAGCAGCGTTTGCAACTTCCCGAAAAGTAAACACCCTGCAACAAGCATTGAAGGGCGCAGACGTTTTTGTCGGATTATCGGTGGCGAATATTCTTACACCCGATGACATCAATTCCATGGCCAGGGATCCCATCGTTTTCGCACTGGCTAATCCTGATCCGGAAATCGCTTATGACCTTGCTAAAAAGACACGTTCTGATTTAATCATGGCCACGGGCCGCTCCGACCATCCCAATCAAGTCAACAACGTATTGGGGTTTCCTTATATTTTTCGCGGGGCGCTCGATGTAAGGGCCACGGAAATCAATGAAGCAATGAAGCTGGCTGCCGTCAAGGCATTGGCCGCGCTGGCCAGAGAGCCAGTCCCCGACATCGTGATTAAGGCTTATGAAGCCGACAAAATCCAGTTCGGCCGGGAATACCTTATTCCAAAACCGCTGGATCCCCGGTTGATCACAACGATTTCTCCTGCAGTTGCGAAAGCGGCGATGGACTCCGGCCAGGCCTTGCACGCCATCACCGATTGGGGAAAATATCACCAGGATTTATTAAAACGCATCGGCATCGATGAAAAACTCACGGCCCGTATTATTGATCGCGCTAAGAAGAATCCGAAGCGCGTTGTATTTGCGGAAGCAGATAATCATAAGATTCTAAAAGCAGCCCAGGTCCTGCAGGATGAGCTCATCGCCCATCCCATCTTGTTGGGTAGTCGCAAGGAAATTGAACGGCTCATCACCGAACATAGCCTCGAATTGGGCGATTGCAAAATCGTAGACCCTCGCGAGGAAAAAGAGCTGACGGAAAAATATGCGCTGGAGTATTATGAAAAACGACAGCGTAAAGGAGTGACGCTGACGGATGCCCGGCGTCAAATGCGTGACCGAAACGCCTTTGGCGCCATGATGGTGGAATTTGGTGAAGCGGATGCACTGATTTCTGGACTCACCCGGGACTATTCGAAAACAATTCTGCCTTCGCTACAGATTATCGGCATGGCTGAAGGCGTAAAACGGGTAGCGGGTATGTATATCATGCTGACGAAAAAGGGCAATTTCTTTTTTGCCGACTGCACCGTCAATGTCAACCCAACTCCGGAAGAAATGGTTGGTATCATCGGGCTTACAAAATTTGGTGTCAAGGTGTTTGATATCGTACCCCGTGTGGCCGTTTTGTCGTATTCCAACTTTGGATCGAGTAAAGGCGAAATCCCCGAGAAAGCGCTGCAAGCAGTTCAGCTGGCAAAGAAGAAATATCCCGATCTCATCATCGATGGTGACATGCAGGCAAATGTGGCGCTAAACGTAGAACTGCTGCGTGAAATGTATCCCTTCAGTCCGCTGACCAACGAGTGCGCCAACACGCTCATCTTCCCGAATCTGGCGTCTGGAAATATCGCGTACAAATTGCTCATGGAAATTGGAGGGGCGGAAGCCATCGGCCCCATTTTGCTGGGCATGAAAAGACCGGTTCATATTTTGCAATTGGGAAGTTCCATCCGTGAGATTGTAAACATGGCGGCGATTGCCGTGGTGGATGCACAATTGCACGAACGCAATGAGCACCTATAGCAAACTTTGAAATTCTTCTGGTGGTGCAGTGAATTTATCTATCTTTGCAACCGTTTTCGATCACGAATTAAGCCGATTCCGCTGATTTTGTGGTTTTATTAATACCCGATTAAATTCTATGGCTTATATCGAACCTGCCCCCATCCTGCATAAGGAGAACCCTTTTGAGGCAATGATGTCGCGGTTCCGTACCGCTTCACAAATCCTTGGACTGGAAGAGGAAGTTTATAATGTGTTGAAAGTGCCAGCACGGCAAGTGATTGTCTCATTGCCAGTGACAATGGACGACGGCAGCATCAAAGTATTTGAAGGGTATCGCGTTATCCATTCCACCATTCTCGGTCCTTCCAAAGGAGGCATCCGCTTTGATCCTCATGTCAATCTCGATGAAGTTAAAGCGCTGGCTGCCTGGATGACCTGGAAATGTGCAGTGGTGGACATACCGTACGGTGGTGCAAAAGGAGGTGTTGCCTGTAACCCGCGCGAGATGTCGTCCGGTGAGATTGAAAGATTGATGCGAGCGTATACGCTCTCCATGATCGACATTTTTGGTGCCGACAAAGATATTCCGGCACCGGACATGGGAACTGGTCCACGCGAAATGGCGTGGTTAATGGACGAGTATTCCCGCACGCAGGGGATGACGGTAAACGCAGTCGTCACCGGAAAACCACTTGTATTAGGTGGTTCACTCGGCAGAACGGAAGCGACCGGCCGGGGTGTTATGGTAAGCGCTTTGGCGGCGATGGAAAAACTAAAGATCAATCCTTACAAGGCGACGTGTGCAGTCCAGGGATTTGGTAACGTGGGGTCCTGGGCGGCGCTCTTGCTGTCGGAACGGGGTCTCCGGGTCCAGTCCATCAGTGACCTCAATAGCGCGTACTACAATGAAAATGGAATTGATATTGCGAAAGCGGTTGCTTACCGGGATACAAACAAGGGATCTCTGGAAGGATTTCCCGAAGCAGAAAAGCTCCCCGGAAGCGAAATCCTAACGCTCCCCGTGGATGTTCTCGTTCCCGCAGCGACGGAAGACG
>JBGPGZ010000083.1:0-12027 GCA_041484175.1 Cyclobacteriaceae bacterium
ATCGTTTGCCACAAACAGGTCAAGATCGCCATCGTTGTCTACGTCACCCCAGGCACTGCCAAAGGTCAGTGAACTGATCGCCTCCTCAACTACGCTTGACGTGACGCGGGTAAACGTTCCGTTGCCGTTATTTCGGTAAAGACGATCCGGCCCATTTTGAATCCCCACATACAAATCCAAATCACCGTCGTTGTCGATATCACCCCACGAAAAAGTCCGCGTCCTCCCCAAATCAGCATCAAAGCCAATACCGGTCATTTTCGTAAAGGTCCCATCCCCATTGTTTCTGTAAAAGCGATTTGGGCGCAAATTGGAATAATCACCTACGATCAGGTCCTGGTCTCCGTCGTTATCATAATCCGCCCAGGAGGCATCACGCGTGCTGCCTTGATCGGTCAAAAAGCTGCCGGTAACTTGCTCGGAGAAGTTATAGCCGCCCAAACTCTTGAAAAGATAATTCCGTTTCCCGTTAGCCGAAACGTCATCATTACTGGAAAAGAGATCGACCTTGCCATCCTTATCGTAATCCACCCAACTGACACTCCATTTATAATTATACCCGGGGTTTAATGTCGGCGAGGGTGCGGAGATCCTGGTAAAATTGTTGCCTCCTTCATTTCTGAACAATATGTTGTCATACACCGTAGCAGTGGAGGCATACAGATCCAGGTCCCCGTCATTGTCCATATCTGCTGCAGCTACTGTTCGGTAGGTGTCGTTCACCAAATTGATTGCGGGGATGTTGAGCTTTTGAAAATCTCCGGTTCCAAGATTTTTGAAAACAAGAAGGGGTGTCTTGTTAGAAATTCTGGGAATGATCAGATCCTCCAATCCATCGTTGTTCAGATCCGCCCAGGTAGCACCCTGAGAACTTTCTTTAAAATTGGAAAGAACGGTGGTTGCCGGGACAAACATGGTATTTTGCAACGTCACAGAGACTTCGGAAGAGTAGGGTGAGGACCCTGCCGCGTTCGTGGCCTTTACCCTGTAATAGTAGGGCGTACCTGTGGTCAGCCCACTTTGATCGATGTAGGTTGTCGTTTTGTAATCGACCGTTGCGATCGCTGTAAATCCGGAACCTGAGCTAAGCGATCGTTCAATCACAAAGTTCTGTTCAAAACTAACACCCTTCCAGTAAAGTCCGGCGCTTGAACTCGTACTGATAAATGCAGCGAGGCCAACGGGAGCAGCTGGCACCGGATCGCTTACATTAAGGGTAAGAACGATGGTTTCCTTGTAGGTGGGTATTTCATTCGGGTCGACTTGCCACTTGAGTGTCAGGATGTTTGTGCCATTCCAGGTGCCATTCCCGTTTGGCATTTCAGCATAATCGGAATAATCAAAAGAGGTAGCTCCCCCGCTTTCATAAAAATATCCTTGTATGGTTGCAGTTCTGCCATTGATCCCATTCAGGCTGCCGCCGGTAAAATCAGAAACGCTGTAATAGTTGACCCCCTGGACATTGAGGTTCTTGATCAAAATGTTGTTGCCTGTAAAAACGCCAAGACCACTTTGATTCTGTGTCACCCCGGTCCAACTCCGGTTGTCCGGAATTGTAGGAGCAGCGACATCGAGCGTGGTCAAGTTTATCTCACTGGAGGGGGGTGATTGCCCGGCACCGTTTACGGCTCTCACGCGATAAAAGTAATTGGTGTTGGGAAGCATTCCGTAATCGTAGAAGATGTATTCATTCTGACCTGCGAAATACGGAGTAAAGGATGCACTGTCATAGTTCGTGTTATTCAAGATAGACCGTTCAATCAAGAAATAATCTGCATTCGCAGAAGTGCTGGTCCATTGCAACACGTTCTGGTCTACACTGTGTGAAATTTCTCTAAAGTTGATTGGCTTGGAGGGCGGGATGACAACATTCGTGCTCTTGGATGACACAGCTCCGAGCATGGCCGTATAAGCGTGGCTGTCAGCCCCCAAATTGATTCGCTTGTAAAGCGCTCCTGCCTGAGAAATGCCAACTGAACTCCATACCGCACCTCCGTCTTTGGTTTCAGATAAAGCGCCGTTTGTGTTGGAAACAAAATAAACATTATCCGATAACACATTCAGGATCGTCCCGGTTGGACCGGGGACCGTGGTCCAGGTGGTGCCATCCGTTGAACTGATCACCGAATAGACAGAAGCATTTCTGTGAAGCACGTAGACCTTGTTGTTCAAGACCCTTAAGTCAAACAGAGTGGTATAGGTGGGTAAGGTCAGCTTTGTTACTGCGTTTGACACCACCTTGTAAACTTCATAAACAAAACTGGTGGAGTTATAGACATATATATAGATGTTGCCCGAAACGTCAATCCCAAATTTCATAAAGCTGTAGCTCGCCGGGAGGGGGGTCCCAGTAAGAGTCTGCACGGTCCAGTCGGAGCCCTGATTCACAGACTTTAATAATTGTGTTGAGTTAATCGCGTAGAAATTGGTTCCATCAGGGGTAATGGTCTGAGTGAAAGAATAAGAGGTGTTATTCCCTGGTTGAGCCGTCCACGAGGAACCATTATTAACCGATTTGATGACGCCGCTGGATCCGAAGGCCAGCAAGGTTCCGTTGCTTAGTTTGATAATGTCCTTCGGAAGAAGCGAAGTGTTGTTTGCAGCGGAGTTGCTAAGTATCCACGAGGCACCATTGTCGGTTGATGAATAAATACCGCCTGTTTCGCTTGACACCAGTAATCTGCCGTCATCGGCGACTTCAATGTCGGAAGCGTTTACACCTGTTATCTGTTTAGATGCATCTGTCCAGGAGGCACTTCCATCCGCCGATTTGCGAACGCCCCATCCATAGGTGGCTGCATATAAAATGGACGTACTTTGAATCGCAAGGGCAAAGACGGTACTGGTTCCCGGGTATGCTGCGGCGGCCGTCCAAACGGGAGTGGTACCTACAGGTCCCGGTGTTTTCCAGACTTTTGTTGAATTCTGGTTGGTCAAAAACAAAGTTCCGTCAGGAGCAAAAGAGATCACGCCATAAAATGACACATCGGTAAGGCTCGCGGTCTTTAGAGAGGTCCAGGTACCATCGTCTCCATTCGAGGATGAAACAAAAATATTATCACTCGTGAGGCAATAGATTTTTCCGTTGTCGAAGGCCAATGAATAAGCAATGCGAGTGGTACTGAGGGCAATAGTGAGGGAGGTGGACCAACTGGTGCCGTTGAGACTCCGGTAAACCCCTTCACTGTTCACCGCGACAAATACATTGCCCCCGCTGTTGACAAACAAGTCCTGCGTTTGATTACCAAAGCTAACTACCGAGGTCCAGATCGTGCCGCCATTACTGGAGCGCCAAATTTCATTGCTCGTCATGACATATATTTCGCCTGTGGCAGCAACCTTTATTTTTCTTCCACCGAAGAATGGAGACGAAGAGGTGACCAAAGTCCAGCTTTGGCCATCATCGGTAAAGTAAAATCGATTATTGGCCAATGCGTAAATACGGCCCGATGCGGCAATCTCGAGATCGGTTATCGAAGGATCGGTAAACGAAGTTATTCTTGTCCAGTTAGCTCCATTATCAACGGAGGTGTAGGCGCCTCCAATCTGGGTTGCCGCATACAAAGTCCCCGTGGAGGATCTTACAATATCATTGACAGTTCCCCCGTACGGTCCGTTCATGTCCGTCCAGAATGACTGCCCCAGGGCGAATGCAGTTAGCGACAACTGAAAAAGGAGCAAGAGCAAATACTTCTTCATAAGTCAACCAATTTTTGGGTCAATTTGGCAATGGGGGATCGGGTATGGTAAAGGTGTTTGTATGCGTATCGCTGGAGCCTCCTCCTCCACCCGATGCAGCAGCAACTCCACCGCCGATCAGGACCAGGACCGCCGCCGCTTTAACTCCCATGGGTATTTTGGGGGCCACCCTGAAAAAACCAGTATAAATGAAGTCGCTACTCTTGGAGTCGGTTATTTTGAGCCGGTAATCTTTTCCAGGCGTGGCGTTGGAGGGTATGCTCAATAGATAATCTCCATTGTTGGGATGATTCATCTCGCCTTGAATCCGCTGATTGCCTTTCAATAGTTCTATGCTGAGCGGATTGGTATTCCCGGGCTTCCATAGAATATTGTACTGTTTGCCTCGTTTATATGATTTCTCGGTGTCAAAATTAGTGAGCTTTGCAAAAGCAACAAACACCTTGCCGCGAAGTTCAAGGGCCATCCTTCCTTTATAGGCACCATATTCTTCCAGCACACTCCATTCAACCTTTTTGCCAATGCCGGGTTTTACTTCCGACCCTATATCGCCCTTTACTTTCGTAAGGGGAGCGGCATAATTATCTTTGGAAGCATAGAGACTGAGTTGGTATTCGTTGCTGGAATTGGAATCATCGAGGTCGTAGTACACGACGATTTTTTCGCCGGCCAACTCCACCTTTCTAATGGACACATTTTGGGCGGCAAGTCCAAAAGAGATCGAAGAGAGCGCCAAAATCAACAGTCGTCTCATGTTTTTGGATTTAGGATATTAAAGATAACTAAAAAGCGGGACTTCTGTTTTATCAATCTTTTCCTGAATAAACCAGCCCCTCATACCAACTGAGCAGTTGGCCGGGTTGGCATTTCTATCAAAATTCTGTCAAAAATGCAGGCTTGATCAACTGATCCTGCTCCAGTTTACCGTCGCCTTCTTCACGGATTCAACCTGCTTCCTGATAACCTGGTTTTCGGGCGATTTAAAGTCTTTGTCGTTTTCAAGGATTTGAATCGCGCATTCACGGGCATCTTTCAAGAGTTTTCCGTCTTTGGCCAGATCGGCAATCAAGAGGTCGAGGACGCCGCTTTGCTGCGTTCCCATCAGATCACCCGGCCCCCGGAGCCGGAGGTCCGTTTCCGCGATTTCAAAACCGTCGTTGGTGCGCACCAGCGTTTCAATACGCACTTTCGATTCGGCACTCAGTTTATAATCCGTGATCAAAATACAATACGATTGATCGGCACCACGTCCCACCCGGCCGCGCAACTGATGCAATTGAGAAAGCCCAAAGCGTTCAGCACTTTCAACCACCATCACCGAAGCATTGGGCACATCCACGCCCACTTCAATTACGGTGGTGGCAACCATGATGCTGGTCTCCCCCTTTACAAAACGGGCCATTTCAAAATCCTTGGCCTCGGATTTCATCTTGCCATGAACAATGCTGATCGCTATATCGGGAAAAGCACGGGCTATGCTTTCATAGCCATCCATCAGATGTTTCAGATCCAGTTTTGCAGATTCCTCGATGAGCGGATAAACGATATAGATCTGCCTTTTTTCTTCAAGCTGCTTCCGGATAAAGCCGTTAACAACGAGGCGGTGCGTATCGTAACGATGCGTGGTCTTGACCGGCTTTCTTCCTTTGGGCATCTCGTCAATAGTCGATATCTCCAGGTCACCATACAAGGTCATTGCCAGTGTGCGGGGGATCGGCGTTGCAGTCATGACCAGCACATGTGGATAAACGTTCTTGTTTTTTTGCCAGAGTTGTGACCGTTGCGCCACGCCAAAGCGATGCTGCTCATCAATAATGGCAAGACCCAGTCTGTGAAACTTCACATCTTCTTCAAGCAGCGCATGCGTCCCCACCAAAATTTTCAATTCCCCTTGTTCAAGTGCCTCATGCAAAATTTTCCGTTGGCTTTTCTTTGTGGAGCCCGTGAGCAGCGAGATACTGATATTCATTTTATCCGCATACTTTTTCAAATTGGCAAAATGCTGCTGGGCCAGGATCTCGGTGGGCGCCATCAGCGCCGACTGGGTGCCACTGCCCACACAAATCAGCATACAAATAAATGCGACAATCGTTTTGCCGCTGCCAACATCCCCCTGCAGTAACCGGTTCATTTGCTTGCCCGACTTCATGTCGGCATAGATCTCGCGAATTACGCGCTTCTGCGCCTCGGTCAGCGCAAAGGGCATATGTTCTTTATAAAACCTGGTAAGAATGGAAGTGTCGCTAAAGACAAGGCCTTTGAATTTTTCCTGCCGCACCAATTTCATCGTCAGCAACCGCAGTTGGATGTAGAACAATTCTTCGAATTTCAGTCTTTGCCTGGCTGCCTCGAGTAATTCATGACTTTGTGGAAAATGGATTTGGCGTAACGCCACCTTTTTGGAAAGCAGATTCTGTTTCTGCAGCAGCGACCCGGGCAGGGTCTCACGGATGTGGGGTTGGGCCGCTCTCAGAATTTCCTGCTGGAGCTTGAGGAAAAACTTACTGTCAACATGGCGCGTCCGCAGTTTTTCGGTTATCGGATAGACCGGTTGAAGGAATCCCCCTTTTTCAGCGGCGGCGCTAAGCGGTTCTATTTCCGGGTGAGCGATCGAAATCTTGCTTCCATAGCGGTTTGGTTTGCCAAAGACGACATAGTCTGCTCCGGTTTTGATCTTCTCCAGGATCCAGTTAATCCCCTGAAACCAGACCAGCTCCAGTTTGCCAGTGCCATCGCTGAATTCCGCGACCAATCTTTTTTTGAACCCGGCGCCGATGGGTTGCATTTTCGTGATCTTCCCTTTGATCTGCACATGCGGCATGAGTTCATTTATTTCGCGGACAACATAAAACCGGGTGCGGTCTTCATAACGGAAGGGATAGTGCTGGATAAGATCGCCAAAGGTGAATATCTTTAATTCCTTTTGCAGCAGGGAAGCCCGCTGGGGCCCTACACCTTTGAGGAATTCTATTGGCGTGTCGAAGAAAGTGTTGATGTGTTAAAGTGTTGAAGTGTTGAAGTTAATTTCTTAAAATGGCAAAGCAAAACTTTGTAGACAAGGTAAGAGGTGCTCAGGTACTATTCCCTTTAGCACTTTACACTTCAACTCTTCAATTCCTCCAGCTCAACGTATTGATCAAGTGCATCACATCTTTCTTCATGTATTCGATGGCTGGCCTGAGCGAGTCATTTTGTACGCGTGTATTAAAATATAGCGCGCCGCGCAAGAAATTTTTTGTTGAGTCCGTCATGGTAAATTGAAACTGGCTGGGTACTTCGCCCTCGATCTCAGCAATGACGGCTGTCTTGCCGCTCGGGGTCCTGGTGATCATTTCATCGATTGCATAAGCTTTGATTTGATGCTTTGCGGTCAGGTGGTAGGCATCGTCCATAAATTCCTTGAGCAGCTTTTGATTGTGCTCGATGCGTTTGTAGGTAATGTGAATATTGGCCTTCAGCGTGGGATAATAGATTTCAACCCAATGGCGGTCACGGACCCACAAGGTATCGCGGAGCAGCCGCGCATGAATCGAATATTCAAACTGATATGGCAGAGAATCCGGAGAAATGCGGTATTCTGCGCTTGGCAAAATAAGCCGGTTGTAGCCTTTTGGCTTTGGCTGGTACTCCCGGTTGCAGCCAACAAGCAGGCACGGTAAGAGAATAAATGATAAGTAAACGCTGAACCGCGATCCCACCTTCGCTCTTTTACTCATGGGCCGCAACATTTTCAGATAAACTGACGCGGACCCTTTTAATTCTTTTTTGATCTACGGATACGATTGTAAAAATAAACCGGTCGTAAGCGATCCGCTCATCGACGATGGGCATCGCCCCATGCAACTCCAGTATCAATCCACCCAGCGATTCGCTTTCACCGCGCACGGGGTCAAACACGGCGGCATCAACTTCCAATACCTTGCACAGATCGTGAAGGGAGGTTTTACCCTCGAACAAATAGGTCTTGTCGTCAATTTTCTGGTAGCCCAGGTTTATTTCGTCAAACTCATCGTTGATCTCGCCCATGATCTCTTCGATCAAATCTTCCAGCGTAATCAGGCCTGATGTACCTCCATATTCGTCAACCACGACGGCCATGTGTACGCGCTTGCTTTGGAAATCCTTTAGCAAAGAGTCCAACTTCTTGGTGGCGGGAACAAAAAAACCGGGGCGAAGCAGTTTTTGCCATTCGAATTTTTCACCCTCCTCGAGAAAAGGCAGCAGATCCTTGACGTAAAGAATGCCTTCTATATTGTCGAGCGATTCCCGATAGACGGGAATGCGGGAAAACCCGGACATACTCACTTTTTCCATCAATTCACTGTAACTCAAATCTATTTCTACGGCCGAAATATCCATCCTCGATTTCATCACCTGTTTCACTGTGAGAATGCCAAAATTGACGATGCCTTTTAGAATGTCCTTCTCCCCCTCAGACGTGCCGTTGTTCACCGTGGTGAGTTCCAGCGCCTGATTGAGTTCCTCTACCGTGCTGCTATACCCTCTTTTTTCCACCCTCCTTTCAACTATGTTGCTCAGATTCATCAACGGCCAGGAAACAGGCCGGCAGATTTTTGCCAAAACGATCCATGTCCTGCTCACAACCTTGGCAATCGCAAGGTTGTTTTGCGTAGCATATACTTTAGGAATAATTTCGGCAAAAAAAGTGATGGCAAAGGTAGCGCCAAAGGTCACAAGGCCTACAATAAATTCTGCGGGCTTGTTGGTTCCCGCCATCTTCCACATGACAAAAGTTGAAATCGTCACGATCCCGACGTTGACGAAATCATGAATGATCAGAATCGTGGCCAGCAGCAGCCGGGGCTGCTTTAACAGATCGACGATTCTTTGATAATGCGTTTCTTCCGATTCACGGCATTGGGTGAGGTCATCAGGCTTGAGTGAAAAAAAAGCCACCTCTGAGGCGGAAACCACGGCCGAAACCAGCAGCAATAAAATAATAGCCGAGAAGCTGAAAACGTAAAAATAATTCAGCCCTGAAGATAAAAGGTCCGCCAAAAACGCAAGACTCGGAGGGTCATCCAATGCTGCTGAGGTTTCCACCGGTTAAAAGGGCAGATCGTCTGTCGTGTTTTCTACCGCGGGTTTATCACGAAGCGATGAATTCCCGGCCTCATCCGAAGAAGCAGCTTTGGGTGTACCCGAATATTCATGACTTCCGCTACTGGGTTTAGTGCTGATCATGGTCATATTGTCCCCAACGATCTCTGTGGTATACCGGGTCACTCCTTCTTTTTCCCAGGACCTCGTACGCAGTTTCCCTTCGATATAAACCATATCGCCTTTGTGCAGGTACTTGGAGGCCACTTCCGCCAATCCTCTCCACAAAACAATATTGTGCCATTCGGTCACTTCCTTCTTCTCGCCGGTGGTCTTGTCCTTGTAACTTTCGGAGGTGGCCATCGTGAAGTTCGCTACCACGGCGCCATTTTCTAAATTTCTCACTTCAGGGTCCTTGCCCAACCTTCCAACTAAGATTACTTTATTAACTCCTGACATAGTGCTGTTATTTAAATGATTAATTGATTTGCAATGATGGTTGAATTAGATTCTAGCTGAGAATGCCCGCCGAAGTCCAGACTTGCGGAACGCAGGCAGGTACAAAAATACCAAATTTCCTGTCACCTATAAAAAGGCGCCTTCCTTCAGGTACCGGCTCACCAGCACTGGCTTTGGCAGTTTGTCTATTTCTTTACTCGAGTAAAATTTAAGTTTTTCTGATTTAAAGACGCTTAGGTCGGCCTTTGTGCTTTTTATCTCAACAGGAATGAAACGGGTGAACAGATTCTGATGCGTAAGAACGTGTTTATAAGGACCTGAAATCCCATTGAATCGGATTTTTCCGCTGAGCTTTCCTAAAACATCGTCTCCTCTGAAAAGTATTTCCGGACTTTGGTGTTGTTTTGTCTCAACCAAATAGAAATCATAAAGGCCTTGCCAAATGTCTTTACCTGTGCGCTTGCGCATCAGCAATCTACTGTTTTCGACGATCACGAAATAATAAAAATAGCGCTTCCTCACTGTCGGCTTTTTGGTTTTTACCGGTAAATGCCCTTGCCAATCTCTGGCAAAAGCGATGCATGCTCTCTTGAAAATGCACGACTCACATTTGGGATTCTGAGGAAGGCAATGCGTAGCGCCAAATTCCATCATCGCCTGGTTAAAGGCAGCCGGGTCCGCTTTTGAAATCAATGCCTGGGCCTTCCCAAGAAAATATTCCTTTCCCTCCCGGGTGGTGATGTCCTTTTCTATTCCAAAAATGCGGGCCAGTACGCGATAAACATTTCCATCCACCACCGCCACCGGTTCGCCAAAGGCAATGGAGGCGATGGCGGCGGCCGTATAAGTCCCGATGCCAGGAAGTTTATGCAGACCCGCAGCGCTTCCAGGAAATTTTCCCGCATGGAGCTTCATTACCGTTTTTGCACAGCGATGAAGGTTTCTTGCCCGGGTGTAATAACCCAATCCCTGCCAAAGACGAAGAATGTCCCGTTCCGTGGCGCGGGCAAGGGCTTTTACATCAGGAAATTGTTCAATAAATTTTAAATAGTAAGGGAGACCTTGCCCGACGCGCGTTTGTTGAAGGATTACTTCCGACAGCCAGATTCGATATGGTTCGGTGGTTTCACGCCAGGGCAGGTTGCGCTTGTGGGCGTGATACCACTTGACGATTTTCTCACTAAAAGAACTATTATTCATAATCGGTGAGTCAAAATCAGAAATTCCGTTGGAAATCATAATAAATCATGCGATACTTAAACTAAAATCCTGTTAATCAGCAGTTATATAGCGAATTCATTTTGCGTTTGAACATTTCGCGTTTAAATTTGCCGTCCTGAAAAATCCATGACCCTTAAAAAACATCCATTGTGACCAAGGCAGACGTAATCAACCAAATCGCTGAAAAAACCGGAATTGACAAAGCCGACGTTTCCGCATCCGTAGAGGCTTTCTTCAGTATTGTAAAAACATCAATGTCCGGCGGCCAGAATATCTACATCCGCGGATTTGGTAGCTTTATCAACAAGAAGAGAAAGAAGAAAATCGCTCGCAATATCTCCCGCAACACAGCCATTGTTATCGACGAGCACTATATTCCCAGCTTTAAGCCTGCCAAGATCTTTGTCAATAAGATCAAGAACAGCGATAAGGTAAAACAACTTGCTGAAAAATGAATTAGTCATTAGTCGTTGGTCATTCAATTTCACCTTTAATGACTAATGACAAACAACCAATGACTAGCATGCTGAAAACCCGGATCATTTTAGTGCTTGTTTGCGCCCTGATTATCTGGGGTGTGTTTCTCTTGCCTAAAGCGGTCGTGGAAAATGACAGCCAGCTTGAATCGGGGGGGGCTGGCGATTCTTTGGCAAGCAGCGCCTCCTCCAACCCGCATCGCGCAACCGCAAAGGATGTCGAGGCAAAGATTAACGGCTTGAGAGCCCGTTACTTATCCGGTTCGAAAAAAGAAAAAAATGCTATCTTTGCCGACTCTTTAGCAAACCTTTACCGGGAAGCGGGCAAGTTTGATAGCGCCGCCTGGTTTGCCGAAGAGGCATCAACGTTCTTTAAAACAAAGGAAAGCTTGCTGAAAGCCGGGAATGACTATTACGAAGCATTCACTTTTGCTGTCGCTGCGGAAAAGCAGCAGGCATTGGCGGAAAAAGCGAGAAGTTTTTTTGCCAAAGTGCTTGAAAGGGAGCCTAAAAACCTGGAAGTGAAAACCAAGATGGCCATGACCTACGTCAGTTCGCCCTCTCCCATGCAAGGTATCAGGATGTTAAGGGAAGTTTTGGTTGAAGATCCCAAAAATGAACCGGCGCTTTTTAATTTGGGCATGCTTTCTGTTCAATCGGGCCAGTTTGACAGGGCTATTGAACGCCTGGAGCAACTCATTCAAGTAAATCCAAAGCATATTCAGGGACAATTGTTGCTGGGCGTGGCGTTTATGAACAAGGGCGACCGGGTGCGGGCACGGCAGCAGTTTGAAAAAGTAAAAAAATTGGATAGCGATCCGTCTGTACAAGCTACAGCAGATTCGTATCTGAAAGACTTAAAATAAATTATTAACCTACTCCTCGTCTGCCTTCCGGCGGATAAGGACGGAGTAAACCAAAACGATTATGCCGAGCGGTAAAAAAAGAAAAAAACACAAAATGGCCACCCACAAGCGCAAAAAACGCTTGCGGAAAAACAGACACAAGAAGAAGTAAAAATGGAGGGTCATCCCCGATCATCGATCGGGAGCGATCCTTCTTTTTTTTAGTCCGAATTTAATGTTGTACATCCCTTATCAATTTTGAGTAA
>JBGPGZ010000084.1:0-12015 GCA_041484175.1 Cyclobacteriaceae bacterium
AATCGGCATGTTGATGTCCAGAAAAATAATATTGGGCAGATTCTCCTGGATATTCTGGTTTTCTTTCAGGTAATCTAGCGCACTCTTCCCGGAACTCTTTACTTCCACGCGCCTGGCAAACTTGGTGATCTCAATAATCCGCTTACTGATAAAATTATCAGTGTCGTTATCATCGACCAGCATAACCAATTCTATAGTCTTTGTAACCGTATCCATTAACATTAACATCTTCTTAATGTACTCCTCCCCTCCAGGTACTCCTCCCCTCCAGCAATGCACGCAAAATTATCTTTTTTCATCAAAAACGAAACGTCTCGATCATCGATAAACCAAACAAAGTAAGGAATTAGTCAAAAATGTCGAAAAAGGGGTGATTACCTTTGCTGTATCTTAAGTTTCTCACCCATGGATACGGAAAAATCCTTCTTATCGTTCCACGCCATGATATCCTTGATAGTGACTCCATATTGCCTGGCGATGCTGTAAAGGGTGTCACTGGATTTTACTTCATGAAAAATCACAGGAGGAGTAACGGTTTCACCCCCTTTTACCTGCTCATTTTCAATGACTTTCGAAATTTGACCCGGTTTTATTCTATTTTGGGGCGGTTCACCGGTGAGTACTGCCGGTGAATCAAAAGTCTTCAGGGTAATCAGTTCCTGCTTGCCTGAAAGTTGGGCGGTGTTGACCGTTTCCGATGGTGATCTGGTGTACCAGTCAAAAGACTCATCCTCCAACGTGACTACTTCTTCAGCGGGCTGCAACATGGATCCGCCTTTTGGTTTGCTTGCATTCAACCAAACCATTGAACCGGGAGTGATAAACTGATCATCCTTTATGCGGTTGTACCTCTTCACATTCTTGACCCTCACCCCAAACTGCTGACTGATGGACCACGGGTCATCTCCGGCTTTTGCTTTGTAGAATGGCTGTCCGGCCTTTGCTTTCTTCCGGGAAAGGAAATAGTTGCCTCCTGGTTTCACGCGATGGTCAGCAGCAACCTCATTGTACTTCAGCAATGCTGAAAGGCGGATGCCACCCCTTTGCGCAAGCGTTTTAAGACTTTCCCCTTCTTTCGCAACCAAAGCGGGGATTGAATTTATCAACAGGCGAGCGTCCGTAGTTGTGCGTGTGGCCGACGCCGTTGCCTTTGGCGACGACAATGTCAGCTTTGTAAAATCAGTGTCGTGTTTTCCGACGGGAATGAATACGGTATAAGTCTTATCATCGGGAATGGAGGAGCCCTTCAGCCATTTATTGTATTCCCTCAATTTCTCTTCTTCGGCCGAAACTTCCGCTGCAATCTCTTTTAGCAGCATCTTTGATTGGGGTTCATAGGCAACAACCATCATCTGGGCTTCACCAGTCAGTGCATTCTCGAAAGCTATTTTATGCGCCAGATACTTTTTTACATACCAATACGTATCGGAATTGATTTCCATATGCTTCGCGCCATTGTAGGAATCCCCCACAGCGCGCCTCACACCCCCTGCACCCATTTGGTAGGATTGCAGGGCCAGGAGCCAATTATTAAAAAAGTAATTATTTTGCTTGATGTATTTGGCGGCCGCCCGCGTTGCCGAAACGAGGTTCATGCGTTCATCGATGTCCTTGTCTACGCGCAGCCCCATTTCCAGGGCGGTAAAATCGAGAAACTGCCAAAAGCCCACGGCATTGGATACGGAAACGGCATCCGCCACCAAAGCGCTTTCCTGCAATACAAGAAACTTGAAATCCTGGGGAACGCCTTCTTCTGCAAAAATTTTTTCAATAAAGGGAAAATAGGTTTTTGCCCGCTCCACTTTCATGATAAAATAGCGCGAATACTGGGTAAGTGCATCCACATCTTTTTGTATATCCCGCCTGGCATCGTCGCGCAAGGTTAGCGTCATGCCGGCAAACTGCATCTTGTGGGGCACTTCAGGAGCCTGGGCGTATAAGGCAGCAGCTCCTGAAAAAAGTAGTGCAACTGCAAAAAATCTCATTGGGTGCAAAGATACAAAAAGTTTGAAGTTCCCGTTCTGTAATTCCGCAACAGGCATCAATTCCTTAACGACAGGGTCACCCTCATATTTTTCTCATCAGCATAATTCCATCCCGCACGGGCAGAAGAATGTTTTCGAGGCGGTGGTCGTTTTGAATTTTACGGTTGAATCCAAGGATTGCCCGCGTGTCTTTGTCTGGCTTCGCATCCAGCACCTTGCCACTCCACAACACATTGTCAGCAAGAAGATAGCCACCGGAAGCAACTTTATCAATAATCAAATCAAAATAGCTGCTGTAATTCTCCTTATCGGCATCAATAAATACCATGTCAAAAGGCCCTTTCAGGGTGGGTATGATTTGGAGTGCATTTCCAATCCGGTAATCAATCCTATTCTCCAACCTGGCCGCCTTGAAGTAACCGCGTACCCTGTTCTCCAGCTCCTCATTGATATCCACTGTTGTCAGTTTCCCGTCCGGCGGAAGACCCTCTGCCATGCAGATCGCGGAGTAGCCTGTGTATGTGCCGATCTCCAAAATGGTACGGGGTTTGATCATCTTGCAGATCATTGAAAGAAGGCGGCCTTGCACGTGGCCCGATAACATCCGGGGATTTAATACCTCTGCATAGGTCTCCCGGTTGATCCGCTGAAGAAGTGCCGGTTCAGGAGTGGTATGTTCCTCGCAATAACGCTGCAATCCCTTATCAAGAATTTCCATGGTCAGCGGTCGGTTCCATCATCAAATAACTGAGCTTATCTTCGTCGAACATTTCATTCGCCAACTCCATCAATTTTGCGGCCGAAGCATTTTTGACGCGGGAAAACAACTCATCCAGGGTAAGCACCTTATTCAAATCCAGGAGATTTCTGGCCATCATCATCATGAAGCTGATGTTGTTTTCTTCTGCCATCGCAATTTGCCCCATGATCTGCTCCTTGGCTGCAGCCAACTGCTTTTTGCCAAGCGGTTCCTCCCTTAGTTTTCTCAGTTCGGTCTTGACCAGTCCAATACTTTTGTTCATTTGGGCTGCTTCAGTACCAAAGGAGATGACGAATAGTCCCGTGTCGGTGAATGGCACAAACTGGGCCGCAACGGAATAAACGTAACCGCGCTTTTCCCGTAGTGCCATATTAAGTCTTGAATTCATTCCGGATCCACCCAGGATATTCGTCAGCATGTAAAAGGGCCCGCGTCGTTCATCATTGATCGAATAGGCTGTTCTCCCGATCGCACAGCGGGCTTGTTTCACCGGCCGTTTGAGGACGGCCTCTTTAGGTTTATAACCGGTAAATGGCTTTCGCGTTTTTTGCGAAGTCATCTTTGGGATATGCCCCATGTACTTTTCGGCGATTTTAACCACGCGCTCCATCGATACATTTCCAACGCAGGAAAAAATAATTTTGCGCGTGTCCAGGTGGGCCTTAATGAATCGTTGAAAATCATTTCTGCGAAACGACTTCACTGTCTTTTCCCTACCGAGAATATTCATTCCCAACGAATGACCTGAGAAGACGATACCATCAAACTCATCTTGCAACGAGTCCTCAGGGTCGTCGTAGTACATGGCCATTTCCTCCAGGATTACACTCCGTTCACGCTCAATCTGGCTGACCGGGAAAATAGAGTCAAAGGTGATATCCGTCAACAGCTCAACGGCGCGTTCAAAGTACTCTTCGCGCAAGGATGCATAAAACAGGATTTTCTCTTTATCGGTAAAGGCATTAAGTTCTCCCCCCAGTGACTCAAGCCGGTTGAGGATGTGAAAAGCCTTCCTTTTGCGCGTGCCTTTAAACGCCATATGTTCCCAAAAATGGGCAATCCCCTGGTTTGCGTGAGTCTCGTCCCGGCTTCCGATATCGAGCATAATCCCGCAGTGAACAATCTTCGTTGTTGTAATCCTGTTATGTACCACCCGGATACCGTTCTTCAATACGTAAATTTCATAATCCCTCATATCAGCTTCAAAATTAACAATTTAGCCCTTGCCACATTCCTTTGAAATACCAGGTGCCAAATCCCAGCTTCGAACGTGCATGACCGCATGCGGGCAAGACATTTGCCTTGATAAGCTATTTTTTATTAAAATAGTGCTAAATTCTTGGCATTAGTCTTGTAAACCTTTAGCACTATGGAAACGCAAAAAGTAAGAACTTGCTTTACGATCACCTTTACAGATGACCAATACAATCGGGCCAAGGCCTATGTGGAAGAAATGAAACGGCATCCCCAGCGGGTGTTTTGGCAAGGAAAAGAAGGAAAGTCGGAAGAAGAGCTGGTGGTGGAGCAAATTGCTCACCGGATTCTCTCCGGCTTCTATAATACTGATCCCTTTCAATCCAGCAAGCACATTATCCGGATGGATAGCATGGCCGCTGCCTGATCAGATACGCTCCAGCACTTTTTCGATCAGGGACTCAATCACTTTATTGGGATTCTTTGAGAATCTGTTTTTGATCCGGTTGGCGATGATCGCATTCACACTCAACACGTCATGTCCCAGCAAGCGCGCCATCGCATAATAACCTGAAGTTTCCATCTCCAGGTTCGTAAGCCAGAAATTTCCCTTGTGATAATAATTCAGGTCTTCGAGTAACCGCGGAAAGCGAATCGGAATGCGAAGTTCCCTTCCCTGGGGTGCATAAAAGCCCGGACACGTCACCGTGTTTCCGATCATCATATCAAGGCCGACCTGTTCTCGCAATGTGTCGGCCCCCCTCACAACATAAGGCATAAATGGAAGCCCCGTTTTCTTTTGAAGGTCGTGCGCAATGCCGGTTTCGAAGTCGTCCATCGGCAAATCATAAAAAGTCATCAGGTTGTCAAAACCAACAGCATAGTCTGTCAACAGGTGCGTTCCCACCGCCACGTCTTCCTGCAGCGCCCCGGAAGTACCGATTCTGATAATTTTCAATCTCTTCTTCCGCGCTTTGGGTTCACGGGTCTTCAAATCAATATTGACTAATGCATCTATTTCAGAGAAAAAGATCTCAATGTTATCCGTGCCGATGCCCGTGCTGATCACCGTAATTTTTTTTCCCTTGAATTTACCCACGTGGGTAATAAACTCGCGCTTGTTCATTTCAAACTCCACCTCATCAAAATACTGACTCACCATGTACACACGGCTTGGATCGCCTACTGTAATGATGGTTTCAGAAATATGCCTGGGCAACAAGTTGAGATGATAGACACTGCCATCGGGATTAAGGATGAGATCGGTCTCGGAGATTTTGGGCATGGGGCTGGAGGCTGGATTCTGGATGCTTGATTCTATGGATTCTGTTGATCCTCCAAATTGCTACCGACATTCTTCGATTACCGATCACCGATCACCGATTACCGATCACTGATTACCGATCACCGATTACCGATCACCGATTACCGATCACCAATCACCGATTTAGCCGGATTGCCGAAAACCGTTTCGTTTGCTTTTACCGGGGCAATGACCACCGACCCGGCGCCAATCCTTGCCCCCCGGGCTATGTGAATCCCTGAAACGATCGTTACGCCCGAGCCGATGAACACTTCATCTTCAATGGTAACTCCGGGATTGATCACACTCCCCGACCCCACCTGAACAAAATCACCCAGCGTGGATTCCACTCCCAGGAAGGCCCCGCCGTTGATCAGGCAATGACTTCCTACTTTTGCACCGGGCCCGATCGTTACTCCGCTATCGATAAAATTCCCATGACCCAATTGGGCCTTGGCGGAAATAGCAGCTCTATGATGCACGGCATTTACCGGCTGCTTGTGCCTCACTTCCTGAATCATTTTCACCAGCGTCTTTCGCAGCTTATTGTCGTCAATAGCCACGAACGCTTCGCATTTTTTTCCGATCAGCTTCAAAAACCCGTCGTCGTCGGTACTGCCAAGAACCACCGCGTCATCAATCTCCTTTTTGTGCAGCTTCTTGTCGTCATCCAGGAAACCGTAAATCACAACATCATTGCTTTCAAAGATCTCTTTGGCCGCCCTCCCCAAATAATTCGCCCCAAAAATGATAACCGGATTTTCCATGCGCTAAGGTGAATCGCAAAGGTAAAACCACTTGGCGTCAAATTGGGCTAGACAAACCATTTTTTTAAACCTTTTATCACAGGCAGGGACGCGATCGCGGACGCCAGCCTGTTTTTGTAGGTGATCAGGAAAATAAGAAACGGCAGGAACCCGACCTTGTAACGTGCCAGGCTCCCCAGGTTGGGCGTTGACAAGGCAAGGAAAATGCAAAGCAAGAGAACATAAACGATCACAGAAAGCGTAATCAATCTGTTTTGTGCCCGTATAAAATCCTTGACATGGGTTAAGGATGACAGGCAAAGCGCAAGGAGCAACAAGTTCTCGACCGACACGAACCATTGTAGACTGGTTTGTGCTTCCCATAAAAATGGTCTGAAAAGGCCGGACACCAGGGCCCAGGGGGAATTCCAAATCATGCTCGCCCAATTCGCGTCCAGCCCGTCATACCGAATGACATCAGCGGGGGCCGAAATGGCCGTAAATGCCCGGTTGTTCTCAATGACAACCTGTAGAAGCCGCTCCGGGTAAAAATTAGGATGAATAAGACTTACCGATAGACAAAGGACTAGAAAGAGCGTCCACCAAAACAATAATTTCCACCGGGAGGGGATTTTCAATTTAATCGATGTAAAATGAACCGCCAGGGACGTAACCACGACCGGCAGAAAAACGGCCATCCAGTAATATTTCAGATTCCAAACAATCCAAAGACTGAAAGCGGCAAAAATAAATTCAATGACCCCAGGCCGCTGACGCATCATCCCTTTCAGATACAAACCAGAGATTACCAGCAGCGCCGTTAGTCCCAGACTTTCTTTAATGACGCCCGATGACCAGAATACTACCGATGGAAAAAATAAAAATGCCAGCGCCGCGGCCGGTCTTGCATCCGGGAAGAATCGGATCACCGACTTGAATAAATACAGAGATCCCAAAAAAGAAACAAACGAAAACCAGAGCGAAGTAATCCAATAATTGTGATCCGTCAAGACGTTGACGATCGCAATGATATTTACAAAGAAAATGGAGCGCGCAGAACCCTTCCATTCCCCTTCCGCTTCCCTCCACGGCAAATTGAAATAGCCGGCCGGATCGTGCGAAAAAATGTCGGTCCTGGCTTTGGCCAGATCAAAGAAATAAAAGGTGTCCCCCGAATGGTAATACTCCTGATAAATCAGACCGAGGGCAATTCCACCCAGCAGTTTTAATGTCAAGGCTGGCCAAAATAAAATGCGGATCGCGTGCTCCTCCCTTCTCCAAATCAGGAAAGCAACCCCAACGATGAGGAACGCGTTAATGGCAGAAACAAAAAGGTTCAAGTCAGGATGGCTTTAATAAAGAAGCGCCGATCGCACAATTTAGACAATTTCTCCGCTGGCAAAAGTTATTGTACAGTTCAATCTGGGCCTGGGAATCAAAGGCGGTTGCAGCGGGAAAATCGAGCTGTTTCCATGCTTTGGTAATCGCATTGTTCTCGGCAGGAATCTGTTGAAGAATATTCAAAGCCCGTTCCACCATCGGTTGTGCGTCTGTATATTTTGCATAAGCAATCAGCAGCGGCACCACCGAATTGATGACGATATTTTCAATACTCGATTCCCCCAATCCTGCTACAGATTGCGACGCCATTCTGTTGAATTGATAATGCTCCTGCCAATAATCAGATTGGGTGACAGAAAACAACTCCAATAACGGCGCATACGCTTCCGATTCAAAGATCCCGGAAAAGATATTTTTGCGTTGAACCACCAGGGCACCCAACTGAGCCAGACGGATTGTTGGAAAATTGGCAGGACGCAACCGCATAAACCGCCATTGGGCTCTGGCCAGTTTCTTTGGTGAAAGATTATATTTCTGACTTAAGATCCTGTACTCGCGTTGAAGGAGATGATAATATTCATCGCCAACAGGAATATCCAATAATCCAGCCTGACCAAAAAGCAGCGCCTCCACCTGAACGAGCTTGTCTGCGTGCTTCATCAGTACCTTATGCGATAGCGACTTTGCCAACTGCAAAAACGGATCATGGTTGACCTTGAAACCAAAATTTCGCGCCACCACCTGAAACGCAGTCTCCTGCCAATCACCCTGATTCTGTTTCAGCATTTCCATCACCTGAGCAGATTTTACTTCCATTCGCTCCATCAACGCCTTGTCGAGCATGGACAGTTTTACCAGTGTAGCTACCCGGTGAAATGACTTCTTGCAGGGAATCGATGCGGGATTGTTAACGAGCCTTTTATATTCCTTGATCAGGGATTCATCCACGCGATCTTTTAGTTCCAGTGTTGGCAGCAAGGTCTTGTCCGCCCGGTAAATCGGTTTGTCGTACGACCATACCACGTGGAGCACCACATTTTCATAGGCCGGATCAATATCGTGTTTATGTTCGAGCCAGACGGATGATTTGGTATGGATCTCAACACTGCCCACCCACTCGATCCCATCGATCTTCACATTGGCATTGGAAAAATCAGGCCCTGCGTCTGTGTTTAATCTCCCGGTTTTGAAAACTTCGATCTTTTCTCCTTCCGTTGTCGACAATCCAGTTTTATCGAAATACTGAAATTGCCAGAGATAATGGAGAAAGGACTCGTGCATATTTCAATGAATTTTTCTTTGTCCATTACCTAATTTTGCCAAGTAATTGATCCATCTGGTCACGGATTTCTTTTGCTTTGATTCCCGCGATCGCCGCAAAATCCTTCCCCCCGGACGCATAAATAATTGCCCGCGAAGAATTTACCAACAGCCCACATTGGTTGTTCAACCCCTCGTTTGAAACAGCCTCCAGATCGCCGCCCTGTGCTCCCAGGCCGGGGACCAAAAAGAAATTGTCGGGTGCAAGCATTCTGATGGCGCCGATCTTGTCGGCATGCGTTGCGCCCACCACAAACATCATCTGATCGGGTGTTGCCCAACGTTGTGAAGCCATGATTACTTCCTCATAAAGGTACTTTCCATCGCGTGTTTCGAGCAATTGAAAGTCTTCACTCCCCGGATTGGAAGTGTGGACAAGAAGAATTACCCATTTGCCGGGAAAATCCAGAAAGGGAGTTACGGAATCCTCTCCCATATAGGGCGCCACGGTAAGCGCATCAAAATTCATTTGTTTGAAAAATGCCCGGGCATACATAGAGGCCGTGCTGCCGATATCACCGCGTTTGGCATCGGCAATGGTAAAGATACCCTGGGGGATATAGTCCAGCGTTTTTTGAAGGCTCTCCCATCCCTTCGGACCCAGTGCTTCATAAAACGCGATGTTGGGCTTATAGGCCACGCAATACTCGTGGGTAGCGTCAATGATTTGTTTGTTAAACTCAAAAACCGGATCGCCCCCACGCAGCAAATGTTTTGGTATTTTTTCGGGGTCGGTATCCAGGCCAACGCAGAGGTATGATTTCTTCTTTTGGATTTGTGCGAAAAGCTCGTCGCGGGTCATGGCGCGAAGTTAAAATAAAAAAGTCGGGCCGTTCTGTATGAGGGGCCCGACTTCAAAATGTTTTCCATGGATTACCGTAGATCAATTACCTCCACACCCGGATATTTCTTCGGATCAAAGATAAAAAAGCTGTCATCAATTTTTGCATTCGGCGTAAACTTGGTTATGCTGTATTTGTATCGATTCCCTGTTCTCTCAAAAAAAGTAAAGCTTTGGACACTCTTGTCTTTCTTCCCGATCATCATCTTGATCTTGAAGAATTTGGCATCTTTCTTTTCGGGAACCAAATCAACTTCTTCACAAAGCATCCCGGACTCGGTCTTGTCCTGAAGGTATAAATACTTGTAGCCTTTTTTATACATGTCAAAGATCTTGGATGGATTGAATCCATCGTCTCCATTGGGATCAAAGTTGTCGATGTTCACTTCCTTTTCATCAGGTAAATACGTCCAGACCGTTGTACCGTTGTTGATGACTTCTTGTTCCTTCAATGCAAGTCTGTATTTGTCACCCTTGACGGTGATTTTACCCTTGACCTCTTCATTGATCTTTTCAGTCTCATTGGTGAGCATCGATGAAATGTTTGCTTCAAATGCGGGGATGGCCTTGTACTTCTTGCTCATGGCCTCCAGGATCTCAAACGCTTTAGGGTCATACTGGGCAAAGGTGATACTTCCTGAGAAGAGCAAAATTGCCGCAAAAACAAGTCTTTTCATCTCCGCAAAATTAAGATTGATTATGTCGTTCCTTTAAGTCATTCAATAATTGTTCCAAACTCATTTCATCCTTGATCAAAACATCCCGTGCCTTCGATCCCTCAAAAGGACCCACGATGCCAGCGGCCTCCAACTGATCAATCAACCTGCCCGCCCGGTTATATCCCAACTTCAGCTTGCGCTGAATGAGCGAAGTACTGCCTTGCTGATGGGCCACGATCAGCCTGGCAGCCTCCTCAAACAAAGCGTCCCGTTCGGAAAGGTCAACATCGGATGCGCCTCCTTCATCGCCTTCATACTCAGGAAGCAGGTATGCGGAGTCATAGCCTTTCTGAGCCCCGATGAATTCGCAAATCTTCTCAACTTCAGGCGTATCTACAAAAGGGCTTTGCAGGCGGATAATATCTGAACCGGCGGATAGCAACATGTCCCCCTGGCCGATGAGTTGATCTGCTCCGCCCGTGTCGAGGATGGTTCTCGAGTCAACTTTGGAGATTACACGAAATGACAACCGCGCCGGAAAGTTAGCCTTGATAACTCCGGTAATAACGTTCACGGAAGGTCGTTGCGTGGCGACCACCAGGTGTATTCCGATGGCGCGGGCCAGCTGCGCAAGACGCGCGATCGGTGTCTCCACCTCCTTGCCGGCAGTCATCATCAGGTCAGCCAGTTCATCAATCACCAAAACAATGTAAGGCAAAAAGCGGTGCCCTTCCTTTGGATTGAGCTTGCGAGCAACAAATTTGGCATTGTACTCTTTCATGTTCCGGGCCCCCGCATCCTTCATGATCTCGTAGCGGTTCTCCATTTCGATGCAAAGTGAATTGAGCGTGTTGACTACTTTTCGCGTATCGGTAATAATGGCTTCCTCGCTGTTGGGAAGCTTGGCCAAATAGTGCCGCTCGATCTTGTTAAACAATGACATTTCCACTTTTTTTGGATCGACCAGCACAAATTTGAGCTGGCTCGGATGGCGCTTATACATTAAGGAGGTAAGGATCACATTCAACCCAACTGACTTTCCCTGGCCGGTAGCGCCCGCCACCAGCAAATGCGGCATCTTGGCAAGATCAATGACCAACACTTCATTGGAGATTGTTTTTCCCAATGCAATCGGCAACTCCTTATCGGTTTTTTGAAAACGCTCACTGCTTAACACAGAGCGAATGCTCACCATTTCACGGTTTTTGTTGGGGACCTCGATACCAATGGTTCCCTTGCCGGGGATGGGAGCGATAATACGTATTCCCAGGGCCGCCAGACTCAAGGCAATATCATCTTCCAGGTTTTTGATCCTCGAAATTTTGATCCCGGCTTCAGGAACGATCTCGTACAATGTAACGGTAGGGCCAATCGTGGCTTTAATGCTTGTAATCCCAATTTTGAAATTGGTGAGGGTTTCCAAAATCTTATCCTTGTTTTGGTTAAGTTCCTCCTGCGTTACCTGCACCTTTCCCGTTTCGTATTCGTTCAGCAACTCCAGTGGAGGAAATTTATAATTGCTTAAATCCAGGGTGGGGTCATAGACACCTTGCTCGTCGACCAGCTGTTCGGCCAGGAAATCGGCCTCGCTCTTCGGTTCCTCGATGGTAAACAGCGGTTCTTCTTTTTCTGGATTCTTGTTTTCTACTTCCAGCTTAATTGCTGGAATCGGCTCTGCCTTTTTGACCTCCGGTATCTTCACTTCAAGAATCGGTCCCGCCTCCTCCTTGCTCTTCATCTCCGGCCAGTTGTCAAGGTCATCCGTATAAGCCGGCGTTGTTTGATCGTCAGGGAAAATCGCATCGCTGCCCATTGGCTTTGGGTTCTTCACCTGGAAGGCGTGGATGGCCGTTACGTTGAAGTAAT
>JBGPGZ010000085.1:0-11979 GCA_041484175.1 Cyclobacteriaceae bacterium
AAGACTTCCATCCAGGTCAATATATCTGGTATTGACGCAGGCAAAGGCGGTGTGAAGCGCAGCGGTGATGCTGATGATGCTTTCATCGTTACATCCCCAGAAGAGATCAATTCCATCGAGCTGGCCAATGTCGGCAATTTTTAATCCTTGACTAATGCCACCGCATTTCATCAATTTGATGTTGAAGATGCCGGCCGCCCGCGGAGGTTTAATCAATTCAAGGGCATCCTTGGGAGTCAGTAACGATTCATCGGCTGCCACTTTGTCTTTTATTTCATCCGGCAACCTCCTAAGGTCTGCGACTGCTTTGGCGGGCAAGGGTTGCTCGATCAGTTCTACCGCCAGATGTTCGGTCTTATAGTAAAACGCGATGGTCTGTTCTAATGAATATCCCTGGTTGGCATCGATTCGAATCACAAACTGGCTCCCGAATTTCTCCCGCAGCTTTACGATGCGTTCTATATCCTCATCCAGGTCTTTGCCCAGTTTTACTTTAAGAATTTTAAAACCTCTTTTCCCATACTCTTCAGCTTCCCTTAATGTTTCTCCGACACTCTTGATGCCGATCGTATTGGAGGTGGGCAACGATTTGATTTTCTGTCCGAGGTATTTTACCAGGGGAATGCCAAGAAATTTCGTAAAGGCATCATACAAACCAATATCGATGGCAGCGCGGGCGGCGGGCGTTTTTGGAAACTTCTGCAATACTTCTGACAGAAGCTGGTGGATTTCCCGGATATCCCGGCCGATCAAAAACTCCAGATTTTTTTCCTGCAGCGCAATCAGGGTTTGGTCCAGCCGTTCCCCCGTTACATATTCGCTTGGATTGCCGGCCCCGATTCCGGTGGTGCCGTCGTCCAGGACAATTTCCAGAAAGGCGTTGCACACTTCGTCAACCGTTTTGAATGCGATCGTGTAGGGCCTGGTATTGCCCAGGTCGGCACTCCAAACTTTGATATTTTTTATTTTTGCCATCAGGAAGAACTTAAACCTGGGCAATTGACTTCTCGATCATGTCTCTAAAAACGGGAACCAGGCGATCCACACCCTCTTCAAGGGGGAGGATTACCGGGATTCCAAGTTCGTTTTCATACCTGACGACATAATCGCGCGCTTCCTGTACGGACATCTTTGCCGTATTGACGGTCAAGGCTACCGTAGGGGCGCCATAAATCTTAATCAACGCAATTTCATCCTTCGGATCAGGGATATAGGCAGGATAAAATTCCATGTCCTTATATTGTTTGCGCGGAGGGTTGTGTTGCAAAACAACTGCGTTTGCATCCGCTGAAACGATCCACTCAGCGCCGGCAGGGCCGCTTGGATTGCGCAGGGAGGATTGCCCTTCAATAAAAATGATATCCGGTTTAGCCTCTTGCCAGCACTGGAAGACTGCATGCTCCATCTCGCCGGAAATAAAATCATTCAACGTGCTGTCAAAGACAAAACCATATTTAGCCCCTTGCATCCAGCCGGTCTGGCCGGTATAAATCATTTCAGCGCGATAGCCGGCCTTTTTCATGGCCTCGGTCAAAAAGCGGGCGGTCGTTCTTTTTCCAAGGGCACAATCTGTTCCCAACACAGCCACCTTCGGGCAATGCACGCTCTTTATTTTGCCAGACCAAAAATGGAGGTCCTTGAATTTCTTGGGTTTGCGAACATCGATGATCTCCAGCGCTTCCTCCCTGGCAAGGAGCGCCAACTCAGGAATATCAGAAATGTATTCATGCAAACCATTCACCAGCCCAAGCTTGTTTTCCAAGGCCTCACGCAGTAGGGCACGCAGCGACTCCGGGATAACGCCCCCCTTGGTGGCCACCCCAATCACACAATATCTTGCTTTCTCCTTGCTGTGCTTTATAAAATCACTTATGGAGGCATACACGGGAATGTTGCGCCGGGTTCCGTCCAGCACTTCTCCGGCGTCTTTTCCGGCCTGTTTGTCGTCGATCACCCCCAGAATGTTAAACCGGTCTGTGCCCCGGATAAGACCATGGGCCGTCTTTCCACTTCCGGCGTCCAGGAATCCTGCCGTTATGATGATTGCATTGCTTTTCTGCATACGCTTCTTTTGAGGGTTGAAAATTTCGGGGAATCAATTGTAATGTCCAAATAAACGGGTACGCAGTTTTGGAATTAGTTTTTACTCCTGCAATTTTTCATACTGAAATTTGAATTCACTTAAGTCCGGTTTCCGGGTGCGTTTTCGTTTCAACTCGTACCGATAAATTAATTGTCCCAGGTTCTTCATGAACGGAAACCCAATGGTCTCATAATCGTACTCGCCGTCATTAAAAATTCCATCCGTGTTGGTGTTGATCACAGCGGAAAGCATAAACTCGACGCCGTGATCAAAGTCCACCACGTACGCATTGTCGATCAAATACCCATAGGCATCTCCTATTTTGTTGAAAATGCGAATGGATGGGGGGACCGGATCTTTGTCTTTCCCAAAAAGCAGAAATTTACAATAGGCCGGGAAATAGGTTGTGTCATTGGCGTACTGAGGAAATCTGGTTTCACCGGGCAATTGGGACATGTGTTTCAAAACGAATGCGCGGTCTTCCGGTGTGATATCAAATCTCCTCATGGCATTTACCGATTCGGGAAAGAGAATGGCTCTCAACAGATGTTGTTGTTCGGTTAGCGGGAAAAAGTTTTTGTAGCTGAAATCAAACGGTTGCCGGATGAGCGAGTCGTTCTTCATATGGGCTACTCCCTTTAGAATGGTCTCCTTGACATTGATAGAGTCATTTACCAACATCGGTTGGCTATAAATAGTCGTGTCATTCTTTACAAACCGAACGGCCTCGGTGTGCCTGTTTTCGTCCGGGGTGAGGAAGCGCTCAAGCCGGTGGAGAAGGCGGATGGTATAGCCTTTTTGATGCATCAAGTCATTGGCCGCTTGCTGGCCCATGAATTCATAGAGCCTGTTATGGGCATCGTTATCACTGACGATCAGGATCTTTTTGGCATAGTGGGCGATTGACGGCAAGCCGGTTTCAGAGGTGGTGTCTTCCCTCACCGCGACCTGTCCTGAATAAACGCTGTCGCTGAACATGGTTGTGTATTTGTCCAAACCCCGGATCCGCAATTGATTTAATTTTTCAAGCGAAAGCAACACCATCGGCAGCTTCACCGTGGAGGCAGGATAGAAATAACGATTGGAATCGACATTAAAATGAAAAGATCTGAATTGTGGCCTGTTATTGGCATCCCTTTTGATCTGTGTGTAAATGACCTGGATTTCCAGGCGGTCCTTGTTGTCAATAAAATACCGGAATTGCGATGGCTCCCGTTTCATTAAATTGATAAGCAGGCGGTCATTCTCCTTTCGCTGACTGAGACAGGTCGAAAGAGGAATGAAAAGCCCCAAGACAAGAAACCATTTTTTCATCCGTTAAAACTAAAGACTCCAAATTAGTGTAATTTTGAATTGGTATGAGATCAAACTGCTCGAAGACTATGAAATATTTCTTTTGGATCGTTCTAATGATCGCATTTGCCGGAGTGCAAGCGCAGTCAATTGTAGGTACCTGGCAGCAAATGGAAAATAAGACGTGCTTTGAAAGTCAGCTGCCTGAAAGTGAAACCGAAAAAGAATTAAAACCGGACATGGGCGGCACTTCTCGCACGTCGGTAGCCAAACTCATCCGCTTTGGGGCCAAGGGCGCTGGTGAAGAAGGCATCTTTTCAAAAGGCAAGAAAAAGGGCAGCAGCATGAGTGCATTCCGCTACGCCATCAATGGCCAGGAACTCCAGTTCCTCGATAAAAAATCCGGTATTATTTCACAACGCTTTACCATTGAAGAGTTGACCGATACGTCCCTTAAAATACACGATGCGGACAAGGACTGTGAGACGAGGAGTTTTATCAGGGTTAAATGATGTAAATAATATTCCTGGAGCGTCTTTACTTTTCTTGAATTGATTTCATCTCCCCGAAAGCCGTGGTGTCAGAATCCCTCCAATGTCTGAATCCCAACCGGTCGGAAGTAAAAACACATTCCATGAGTGAGCATCTGAGGATCCGGTGAAAAAAAATTATTGACAAACATAATGTATTTACGCAATCCTTGCTGAAAAGTCGAATGGCTGTTTTCGTTATTGGTTGTGCCAGGAAATTTCATGTATGTTAATTGCTGGCTACCGTAAAACGCCAACCATTTAAATTGTAAATTTGCGCCATGGTCCAAGGCAAAACAACGCTATCCCCCCTTTCCGGTGGAGTGACTCAAGGTGAGGCCAAACGCGATATCCGCAAGCTAACATTGGAGGAGCTCAAAGAATTTTTTGAGCAGCAGGGCGACAAAGCTTTTCGCGCCCAGCAGGTCCTCGAGTGGTTGTGGAAAAAGTCGGCAAAGGATTTTGACCAGATGACCAACCTCTCGCTGCCTACGCGTGACCTTCTGAAGGAACATTTCTCGATCAATCATATCCAGGTTGATCATATGCAGCGCAGTTTGGATGGCACTATCAAAAATGCGGTAAAGTTGCACGATGGCCTGATTGTGGAATCCGTGCTCATTCCCACCGAAAAGAGAATCACCGCGTGTGTTTCTTCCCAGGTTGGCTGCAGCCTCGCCTGCAAGTTCTGTGCTACAGCCCGTCTGAAGCGCATGCGCAACCTCAATCCTGATGAGATCTATGACCAGGTGGCTGCCATCAGACAACAAAGTGAATTATTTTTTGGAAGACCGCTGACCAACATCGTTTTCATGGGAATGGGCGAGCCTTTGCTCAATTACAACAATGTGATTTCGGCGATTGAAAAAATCACTTCGCCGCAAGGCCTTAATATGGCCGCACGTCGGCTTACCGTTTCCACCGTAGGCATTGCCAAAATGATTATCAAAATGGCTGATGACGAGGTTAAGTTTAACCTTGCCGTTTCGCTGCATTCCGCCATCAACAAGACGCGGTCGTCGATGATGCCGATCAATGATTCGAATTCGCTGGAAGAACTGGGGGCGGCGCTGAAATATTGGTACAAGAAGAGAAAACGAAAAGTGACCTATGAATATGTGGTCTGGGAAGGTGTGAACGACACACTGGATGACGCAAGGGCGCTGTTGGATTTTTGCAAGATCATTCCCTGCAAAGTTAATATCATCGAATACAATCCCATCGACGACGGCCATTTCCGGCAAGCCGGAGAAGATAAACTTTTGATGTATCAGCATCTGCTCGAGAGCAACGGAATAACCACACGCATTCGCAAAAGCCGCGGCAAAGACATCGACGCGGCGTGCGGGCAATTGGCCAACAAGAGTTAGGTTCGCGGAGTCCCATATGATCATGAAGAAATTTTTATTATTCTGTCCCGAAATATGCGCCTTGACCTTCTGGATGGTATTGATAGGATTCAGCAGCTGTCACAAAGATCTTGCTGAAGACTTTACCGAAGAGGAAACGATTATAGAAAACGCCGCCATCGGTCAGGCCGAAGCGGATGACGTCCTGGATATCGCTTACCAGGCAGAAATGATCCAAAAAGCAGCAACTGGCGGCCGGCGGGCGGAGACTTCCTGCGGCCTCATTTACGATGACCCCATCAACAAAATACTGACTATTGATTTCGGCACCGGTTGTACAGGCCTTTTCGCAAGACAACGAAGTGGCAAAATCATTGTGACCTACGCCAGCGCCCTGGGGGATACCCTTGCCAACCGGTCCATCCGTTTTGACACCTTTGTGGTGAACCAGAAGAAAGTCGAAGGAACGATTGAGTTGCACGATATTTCGCTCACCACTGACGGCTTATTGGAAGCCACCCTCACCCTCACGGACTTCAGGATTTCGTTCCCCAACAGCACCGCAATCATTTTTAACGGCAGTCACACACGCTTATGGACTTCCGGGATGGGTGACACCATTCATGACAACAATGTATACCTATTCACCGGCTCATTGAACGGAGTCTCTTCATCCGGCCGTTCTTTTACGCAGGATATCACCACTCCGGTGGTGGCGAGTTTCTATTGTGCATCTCAGCCATCGCAAGGAAATTTTTCACGCGTCGCGGGGGTGGTGGAACTCACACGCCTGGAGGGTTTTCCCGATCGAACGAGGACCGTAGATTATGGCGATGGAACTTGCAACAACAAAGTAACGGTTGCTACATTTCGGAGAACCTATGGAGTTAAGGTGAACTGATCTCCTCATTGGGAGTCCACGCTATATTTTTTTATTTATATCTTCGCTGAAGTTGGAATTCATAACAATGAGTCAAAAAAAAATCCTTGGAGTTTTTATCCTCCTGTTGATTTCTGTTGCCGCCCATCCTCAAAAAATTATCCGTGGGTTTGTCATTGACTCTGCATCGTTTGCCCCCCTGGGGTATGTCAACATAAAAATAAAGAATTCCTTTCGTGGAACTTCCAGCGATAGTAAAGGGGGATTCGGCATTTCCACTGCCAAGGGAGATACCCTGGAGTTTTCACTGGTGGGCTATAACCCGGAAGAGTTTGCTGCGGCCGAACTGGAAGAAACCGTCATCATCCGTATGGCAATAAAAATAAAAATGCTGGACGCGATTACCATCGTCGGCCGGAAAGAAAAAACAATAAGTCCGATTCACATTGCACCGAACACAAGGATCATGAACTATGGGCCTTATGGGCCAGGGGTTAACCTGGCCTACTTTTCAAAACTTGAGAAAGAGAAACGGAAACTCCAAAGGGTGCTTGCTGAACATGAGCGGATCAAGAATTACATCGCCGTTGTATGTTCGCCGGAAATACGGGAGAGGATCTGCGAGGAATACGGGCTGTCCGACGACCAGTATTATCAGCTCCTTGCAAAATTCAATATCGAGACCATGAATCAATATCGTGAACTCTCATCGGAAGAATGGATCACCGTGCTGCGCAATTTTTACGCGAGTAATACCGTCCGTAAATAGACCGCTGACGACACTAATGGCGCTGATTATGCTGATTGTTGCCTGCGCAGCCCTTCAATCGTGAGTTAGCAAAGGGTACAGAATCTCTCCTTGCGGTCCTTAGCGCCTTTGGGTCTTTGCGGTGAGGAAGAATCTTGATTTGCCATTGCCTACCATAAAGTTGGCTACAAGGAATTCGGCAGTTTTTTGATTTCTTTTCGCAAGAGGAATTTTAGTATCTTCAAATTCTTAAGTACCTGAACTCAAAACTTTAAACTCGAAACATTAAACCCGAAAACGAAAGAGCGCATGTCAGAGGAACAACATTTTCAGTCGTCAGCGATGGTTCGTGATTTTGTCATTGGCATGAGTGATGGGCTTACGGTACCGTTTGCGTTGGCCGCCGGGTTGAGCGGGGCTGTGGACTCCAACGCGATCGTGATCACAGCTGGTTTGTCTGAGATTGCAGCCGGCTCGATCGCGATGGGGTTGGGCGGCTATCTGGCGGGCCGCACCGAGATAGAACATTACGAATCCGAAGAGCGGCGCGAGTACGATGAGATCGAAAAACTGCACGAAGTGGAAATCCGTGAGACCAAAGAAATTTTCGCCGCTTATGGAATCAGTGAAGACCTGCAGGAAAAAATTGCAAGGGAAATGGCCAAGAAGCCTCAGCAGTGGGTGGACTTTATGATGCGTTTTGAACTGGGCCTGGAACGCCCGGATAAGAACCGCGCCCGCCAAAGTGCGCTGGTCATTGGATTCAGTTATATTCTTGGCGGGCTCATTCCGCTAAGTGCTTATTTCTTTACGGACACTTCGCATCAGGGATTGATCTATTCCTCGATCATCACGGTGATCTGCCTGGTCCTGTTCGGCCTTGTCAAAAGCAAATTGACCGGCCAGCCTCTTTTTAAAGGAGCACTACGCGTAACGTTTGTGGGCGCCCTCGCGGCGGCAGCAGCGTTCCTTTTGGCAAAGCTGATTACTTAATGACCGGTAGTTGGTCATTAGGTTAGTCATTGGTCATTAGTCATTGGTCATTAGTCATTGGGGGATTGGAGTAACTCCTCAGGCTTCAATTTCCAGGTCTCGAGTCTCGGTCTCAAGGCCTAGTATGCAGATGCTAAAGGCATACACTGTACTACCAATGGCTAATGACTGATGACTAATGACCAACTACCGATCGCCGATCACTTCTTACTTGCGTTGAATAACTTTTCCTTTTCTTCCTTAGTAAGACTTTCGTACCCCCGGTCGGAGATCTTATCCAGGATCACATCGATTTCTTCCTGCGTTGCTTTGTTAAAAGCGCCGGACGGTTTCTTTTTTGGCTCCGTTTTGCGGTAAGTGACTTTTACATTGGGCGAAGTTTTAAATAAACCCTTTATCCAATCCAGCGTTGCGGTGATCCACCCGCCCCAATTGACGCCGGCCTGCATTTGCTTGATGTAGACAAAACCCATCAGCGCACCTCCCAGGTGAGCAATATTGCCTCCGGCATTGGATCCTACGGACCCCAAAAATGACAAGACGATGTAGAACATCGCAATGTATTTGATCTTCACTGGTCCTAGAAAAAGAAGGAAGAAAGTATAATTCGGCAACAAGGTTGCGACCGCCACCATTACGGCAAAGACGGCGCCCGACGCACCAACCATCCCGTCAAACGCTGAACGTTCCATGAAAAAAGGAATGGTATTAAAGAAAATGAGATACGTGATACCCGCTGTCAACGCACCCAAAATGTAGAGTGCAACTAATTTGTCACTTCCCAAATACTCAATAAATAATTTTCCGAACCAGTACAGGAACAGCATGTTAAACAGGATGTGAAATATGTCTGTGGTGCTGTGTGCGAAGGCATAGGTGATAATAGTCCAGGGTCGAACCAGGAAATCGGTAAACTTGGGCGGGATCAGGAATTGACTATGAATGGCTGTGAACAATGGCTCAAGGCCGCCGATTTTAGAAAAAACATAAAGCGCCGCCAATACCAAAAACACCACCACGTTGATGATGATCAACTGGATATGGGCGTTGTTCGGCCGCTGAAATGCATTTTTGAATTCGTCAAACATAGGTTATCCTCTTATCCCCGGGGGGCCGACTAAAAGGCTATCACTTTATCCTTAGCACGATTTTGTTCTGTTTTCCCTCTGTGAACCTCTGTGTTATTTCTCCGTGTCCTCTGTGGTTTGGATTTTTGACAGTTCTTTTACCGCTGTTATTTTCCCTGGCTTCGCCAAAGAAGAATAATCAAAAATCCAACAAAGGCCCCGCCAAAGTGTGCCAGATGCGCAACGCTCCCGCTCCGGTCCATGAGATACGTCAAACCACCGATCAGAAATACCATATACTTGGCCTTGATCGGAATGGGAGGGAAAAGCAACATGATTTCCAAGTTAGGAAATACCATGCCAAAGGCCATCAAAATTCCATAAATGGCCCCGGAAGCACCCAGCATAGGTCCGCCTGCACCGGGAAATAAAAAATAATTAATTCCTGCATAGACCACTCCCGCGCCAATACCGGTAGCAATATAATACGCGAGCAATTTTCGGTCACCCCAATACCCCTCCAAAATCGGGGCAAATGATGCAAGGGCCAGCATATTAAAAAAAATGTGCATGAATCCGCCATGCGCAAACATGTAGGTAAAAAACTGGTAAGGCCTAAAGTACTCCGTACCAATTGGCCATAAGGACATGTATTCGGTTATATAAAGACTGCCTAAGAGGTTTTGGGCCAAAAAAAAGACAACATTTATTATAATCAGGTTTCTAACCAGGGGGGTAAGTCTGAACATGGGATAAGATTAGGGTTTCGTATGGTTCATTCAACGTCTAAAATGGCTTTCAATCTTAGACGTATCAAAAATAAAAAATGTTGTGTCCCCTTCCGGCGAAAAGTTGGGGTTTGGACAGGCAAAAAGTCCGCTCACAAGCGCTTCAATCTCTTCCCTGGCCAGCTTTTGCCCTGATTTGATGGCCCCGCGTTTGGCCAGCGACCGGGCAAGGTTTTCCCTTACCGGTATGGCTAACTCATCCTGGTTTTTTTTGAATTGTTCGATCAACCCTTCAAATAGCGATTTTTCGTTTCCGGGTGTTTCTGAGGGGATGCCTGACACCATCAACGTATTTTTCCCAAACACTTCAAAGCGAAACCCGAGTGTCTTGATCTCCTGTTCTATCTCCATCACCAAAGCAAAGTCGGCCGCACTGAAACTGACGGTTTGTGGAAATAAACTTTGCTGACTTCCGCCCGGAGTACCCTTGAGATGCAAGGTGAATTTCTCAAACAAGACACGTTCATGCGCCGCCTGCTGATCAATGATCATCAGTCCGTTTTTAACCGCACGCACGATGTATTTCTGATGAAGCTGAAAGGCCGTTCTTTCATCGGGCGTCGGAACGGTGCTTTCTTCACGGTTGATCGCACTTTCAAAACGGAGTGTCACTTTTTCCTTCTGCTCTGAGGGGCTAAAAAGTCTTGACTCCGTTTCATCCTCGAACAGTTTTTCCCAATGTTGCAGGTTTGAACGCTGCAAAGAATTGCCGAACTGCTCTTCATAATACTGTTCCCTCGTCAGCGTTTGCGCGCTGGTAAGTTTATTAATAATGTTCACATCCGCCTGGAAATCAATCGCGGGTGTGAGATTGTGGGCCCCCAGGGCCTGCTTTACGGCTGAACGCACGACTGCATACACCGCGCGCTCGTCGTCAAACTTGATTTCGGTTTTCGTGGGATGCACATTCACATCAATGTGCTTGGGGTCTATTTCTATAAAGAGGACGTAAAAAGGGTAACTGTTATCCTGCAGCAATCCTTCGAAGGCGCTCATGACAGCGTGATGCAAATAATTACTCCGGATGAAGCGTTGGTTTACATAAAGAAACTGTTCTCCCCGCGTTTTCTTTGCCGACTCGGGGCGTCCAACATAGCCCGTAACCCGTACCATGGTAGTCTCTTCCTGGCATCCCGCCAATTGTTCCTGGTATGGTTTCCCAAACAATGCAACGATCCGCTGGCTCAATTTCCCCGGGTATAAATCGTAAATGGGTTCATCACCCTGGATAAAGCTGAAAGCAATATCGGGATGGGCCAATGCCAGCCGTTGGAATTCCTCCATGACATGTCGCAGCTCAACCGGATTGGATTTAAGGAAATTTCTTCGCGCAGGAATATTATAAAAAAGGTTCCTCACGCTGATGCTCGTTCCTTGATCACAGGCCACCGGCTCCTGCTTCTTTACTTCCGAAGCATCTACCACCAACAGCGTTCCCAGATCCTGATGCGCCAACCTTGTTTTCATTTCCATCTGCGAAACGGCAGCGATGGAAGCAAGGGCCTCTCCGCGAAATCCCATGGTCCGCAGTGTAAAAAGGTCATCGGCCGTCCGAATTTTTGATGTTGCATGGCGTTCCAAACTCATGCGCGCATCAGTTTGGCTCATACCGGCACCGTCATCAATGATCTGAAGCAGTGTTTTGCCGGCTTCTTTAACGATCACTTTAATATTTTTTGCGCCCGCATCGACCGAATTTTCGATTAACTCCTTCACCGCCGAGGCAGGACGCTGCACGACCTCACCGGCGGCAATCTGATTGGCAATAGAATCGGGAAGAAGCTGAATAATATCGGGCATGATTAATTGACTGATCGGAGGATACGGAGTGTTAAACTCCTGCAAACGGTACGCAATTCGTAAATTTACACATCATCTACCTATCTTCACGCCAGCAAAAATGCCGCTATTCAATTGCAATTACAAAACCCAAACGGCCAGATGTTGAAAAAAGTTTGTTTCATTTTGCTGCTTTCGCTGGTTGTTTTACACCTATCGGCCCAGGACCGGAAAAAACAATGGGTAGACAGTGTTTTTGAGAGGCTCACCCTGCCACAAAAGATCGGTCAGCTTTTCATGCTCCCTGTTTCTTCACATTCAACTAAAGACGAAATTGATTTGGTTGCCGGCAAAGTCAAAAGCTATCAACCCGGCGCACTGCTGGTAATGGGGGGAGGCCCACGAAGTCACGCCTTTCTTCTCAATCGCCTCCAGCAAATTTCGGTTGTTCCCCTCTTGACCGGGTTGA
>JBGPGZ010000086.1:0-11953 GCA_041484175.1 Cyclobacteriaceae bacterium
AGCGGCGGAGCAATTGTAGACCCTTTTCAAATATACGGTTTAACCCCCGGAGTCCAGTTTACGCTTCACCATGGAGATGAAAATGCTCCGGATTGTATGAAGAAAAATGGGACCAATTTTCATTTTCTCTATTACGGACCACAGCCCGGATCAGAAGTCTGTATCATATTGACCAACAATTCCGCTTCCCCCAATGCATTTAATGGTATTTCAATCGTCACAGCAGGTCAGGCCTACTCGCAAACAGTTGGAGATCATAACTATGTAGACATTTTTGGATGTCCTTGTACCGGGACGAGCGGTCCATGTTACAATGGGACCGAATGCAACGAGAGTACGCCGGGCTGCTTGATTGATGCCACAACCAGTAAGCCGCTTTGCACCCCTGTCCCGATTTTCCAGTTTAATCCTACGTTGCATGATGCCATAGCGGCCGGAATAAATTTGACTCCGTTGGCAGCCAACAAGAATTTAAGGATAAGGTGGATTTTTCAGACTGCTCCTGCCGCAGCGACCTTTCAGTATGCAGTTAACTATCAGGATGCGATCGGTGGCACGATTACGAGAATACCAGCTGCACCCGGCACTTGGCTGCCTCCAGCAAACTACCCTGTGCCACCATTTAATGCTGCGAATCCCCCCTACGTCGAATATAACATCACAGGCATAGCCAATAACGGCCAGACAAATGTTTGGGTGACTATTCATGATCCATTAAGCTCCGATAAGGACAGCAATAAAGCATTAACCGAAAATTAAGAACGGGAATTGAACCTGGTATGAAAAGAGGATTTTTAAATAGTCGGAACAACGATTAAAAGAGGTGATGAAAAGGGTCGTTCTACTTTTACTCTTATTTGAAATCTGGTCGGCGTCGATGGCCCAGGTGCTGGCACCGCTGCAAACGCTTACTTCTGCCGGTGGTGCTACCGGGGCTGTATATCCCGGCACGAACATACCTACTTACTTTGCTTCGATCGGTCAGCCGATGGTTTATGCCAGACCGGTCAAAGAAAGCAACGGCGGAGGTGTGATGAACGCCAACGATATCATGTGGTCAGTGAGCGTGGTCGATACCAATCCGCCAACCGTTACCTATGAGTCATCATCCACGCTGAGCGATGTCATCGCGACAGTCATCGACGACAAATCGATTTCCGATGTGAAGATTTTTTACAGACCCATCGCAGGACTGACCTTTGATTCAATGGCGCTGACTCCATCAGCGTCGGTGTCGCATGGTTACGAATCCACAACACTTAATCAAAAGGCAGATGCGATGGGGCTTGAGTTTTATTTCAGAGGCAAGGACTCACGGAACGTTACACGGGACCCAGCGGGCACATCAACCTACTTCCTATATGCTGTTGATGCCGCCGCGAAGGTGCCGGCGACACTGTTATCGTATGGTACCGAACCCAAGAATTACCGCATGATTTCAGTGCCTTATGACGTTGCGGCGAATTTGATTAAGAACGTATTTACCGATCTCAACCCGGCGGACGCGGATAAATCAAAATACCGGATATGGAAATACACCGGAGGACAATGGTCGGAGTATTCCGATTTCACGACAATTGACCGCGGTCTTGGATATTTTATTATTCTAAGCAACACCAGCGTCGGGGGTTTAAACCTGGGAGCTAAAAAAGCGCCAACTAATAATCGCGCAAACCTTTTTACGCTACCCTTGTCATCCGACTGGAACCTGATCGGCAATCCCTACACCTTGCCCATCAACTGGAATGACGTGCTTGCGCTCAACGGCAACCTGGCCGGCGTTGGTGGGCTAAAGGTTTTCAATGGCACCACGTATGATGCACCCACAACCCTTCAGCCATTTCAAGGTGCCTTTGTAAAGGTGACAGGCTCGGCGCCCTCCAATTTCAAGATCGGCTTCGCAGGCCAGACTACACCGGGTGGCAGGATCCAGGAGACAATCACCTCCGATCTTTCTTCGCCGGCGTGGGAGTTGCCGCTCTTGTTAAGGCAGTTAGAAATGGAAAATCCCCTCGCCGGTATCGGTATGCGGCCGCTCGCAACGCAGGGTTTGGATCGCTATGATGATTACAGCCCCCCGCACTTTTTTGATTATATAGAAATGATCTCACAACGCCCTGAATTAGAAGTGAAGGACCTCACCAAGGACATTGTAAACACGCAGGATTCGTATGTCTGGAGGTTTGAATCAAAAAGTAATTCTGATGAGGAGGTCGGGTTGAGCTGGGACAACATTCACTTTGGCGATAACCATAAACCACTTTACTTATATGACATCGGCAGGAACGAAGTCGTCGATATGCGTCAGGAAAACGAGTATAAATTCTCTCCGTCCATTTCAAAACAGTTCAAAATATATTTTGGAATCGACAAGAAAGACATCAGCCCGGATGAGTTGACGATGAATGCTCCTTTTCCCAACCCGTTCAGGGAAGAGGCGGAGTTTCGGTTTGCACTGCCCGGCGTCAATGATTCCTTTCAGGTCGAATTGGCGGTGCTGAATTCTTTTGGCCAGCGCGTGCGATCGGTCGCCAAGGGCACCTATCCATCCGGCCGGTACATCGTCAACTGGAATGGAAATTCAGATGATAACGAAAAGGCGGCCGCGGGACTCTATTATTATCGATTGGCTGTGGATGGAAAACAAACGGGGGCTTGGAGTGGAAGGATTGTCTTTGCACCAAATTAATTTACCGGTATGGCTACGACATATCATCAGGGAAATAAAAAACGGCTGATTACCATGATGGTCTTAGCGTTGCTACCACTGTTTTCATTTTCTCAAAAAATACAGATCGATTGGGTGGAAGTAACGGGAGATAAAGTTATTGTTCATTATAACCTCGAAGACAACAGTCCCAATCATGAATATGCCGTCAGCCTGATGTCGTCGAAGGACAATTTCTCCGCGCCACTTACGAAGGTGAGCGGCGACGTGGGTTCAGAAGTAAAGCCCGGTCTGAACAAGAGAATCCAATGGTCTATCATCGATGAACTGGGTAACTATAAAGGAGATATTGAACTGGAGATCCGGGGAAAGGTATTCGTGCCCTTTATGAAGATCGCGGGGTTCGATGCCAGCAGAAGTTATAAACGCGGCAAGAGCTATCCACTGGTGTGGACTTCAGGAAATATGAGCGGGCAGGTGGACATTGAGCTGTACAAAGGCCAAACGAGGGTAAACAGCGACCGGGGTGTACCCAATACCGGAAAGTTCGAGTGGTTTATTCCGGGCAGTGTAAAAACGGGAAGTGATTATCGTATAAAGTTTACGAATACGAAAAGCCGGGAGGAAGTTGTTTATACGAGTGCTTTCAGCATCAAACCCAAGTTGCCACTTCTTGTAAAAGTAATACCGGTATTGCTTGCGGGAGGTGCTGTTGCCGCTTTGTCTGGCGGAAGCCCTGTTGAACCTATCAACAACAACACGTCCACCGATCTGCCGACCCACCCTTCACTTCCGCCTGATTAGAGATTGAAATGAGATTCGATATTGTTGAATAGAAACAAATAGAAGAGGTTATGAAAAAGATCGTGGGTAGTTGGATTCTTTCCTTGGCAATGATGCCGCTTGCTGCGCAAAACCTGACGGACAAAACGAACGTTGTCACGGTAGATTTCAGCGATGGAAAACGGATCAAGGATTCTTCCTCGTTTCCAAAGATCACCTGGGAGACGCCGCTCAACGAAACGGTTTTTCTCAAGGATAATAAGTTGTATATCAAATTTAATATTGATTCACACAACCCGTTGAAATCGGTTCTCATCAGCGTAAAGGAAAGAGGCGCGTCTGCCTCCCGCGGTGCGCAAAACCTCAACCTCAAGGAAGATCAGAAATTGCATACCATGGTGGAAAAAACCATCTCGCTGCTGGACGGAGTAAACGAGATTGAAGTCGTTGCCGAAAACGTGGATGGCATCAAGGCCCGGAGTGTAAGGTTTGCCCACGTGGGGGAAACGGCGCTCGCCGATGCATCCAAACTAAACCGCCATGATTACGCACTGATCTTTGCCACGGATAAATACGACAACTGGCCGGCCCTCGTGAACCCGATCAATGACTCCCGCACGATCGGGAACATGCTTGAAAAAACATATGGCTTTAAAGTTGATCTGGTAGAAAACCCTTCGCAGGAACAGATCTGGAATAAGATCCGCGAGTATGCAGAGCGAAAATACGAGCCGCTTGACCAATTGCTGATTTTCTTTGCCGGCCACGGGCAGTTTGACGAGACCTTTAAGGAAGGATATGTGGTGACCAAGGAATCCCTTCCCAATGATCCGGGCAAATCCTCCTACGTTTCACACAACCGGCTGCGGTCCAACATCAACAATATTCCGTCCGATCATATTTTTTTGGTGATGGATGTTTGTTTTGGCGGAACGTTTGATGAGACGATTGCCTCGGCGAGGGGCATGGATGACAGCGGTGGCGCCAACGAAATTTCGCAGGCCCAGTTTATCACACGGAAGCTTGCGTTTAAGACACGCAAGTATCTGACCAGCGGCGGCAAGGAATATGTACCGGACGGCGCTCCGGGGAAACATTCGCCGTTTGCAAAAAGGTTTATCGACGGTCTCCGCAGCAATGGCGGAAATGACGGCATTTTGAGTTTGAGCGAACTCACCACTTATATTGAAAAGCTTCAGCCTGAGCCGAGGTTCGGAAAATTTGGAAATGACGCAGTAGGGAGTGAGTTTGTATTTGTCGTGAAGAATTGAGCTTCTGCAATTTTCCTCCGCTTCAGCTCAGGCTAAGAACATACAGGGTGTTCTCGAAATCAGGAATTCTGCATCCGGCAATTCAATACTGGATTTAACTTTGATTCTGGTTCCGTAATTACTATCTTTTCCTTGTTTTTTTCATGGATTTTTCCGCTTTGGGATTGATTTTCAAGATATACTTGAATTTTAGCCGTTGCCATGTGTCCACTAATACCCAATAAGGGCAAGCCTCTTGCTGTTTTACTTCTGGCAATTTCCATTTTCTTGCCTGGCCTGGCAGGGGCACAGCTCCTTGTCAATGAGAGTTTTGATTATCCCGGCGGAGATGAACTCTCCCTGCATGGCTGGAATAATTTTTTGTGTTGTGGTCAAATAAATGTTAACAGTGGAGGAGGCCTCACGCAGGCCGGCTTTGGTGGTTTTGGTAATGCCGTTGAGCTTCTATGCTGCAGCCAGAGTGCCTATTTTAAGCCATTCTCCCCGGTCTTCAACGGTGACATTTACGTCAGCTTTTTGATCCATCCAACTAACAGTCCGTTTAGTAGTAACGAAGCCATGCTGAATTTTTATTCGAGCGGCGTAGGTGGCAGCTTCAATTACCAGGAGGGTTTTGTGCTGAGCAACAACAACTTGAGCATTAAGTACGGGCCCGGAGGAGCCAACATCGATAATGGCCCATTTCTTAATAATGGCACCACGGCGATTGTGGTCCTGGGGTTTAATGTTAATTCGAACGAGTTTTCACTCTACTATAACCCTCCGCTCGGAGGACTTTCTCCTCCAGCCCCGCAACGGACTGACTTTAGCCAAATATTTGTTTCCTCGATCGATGGGATCAGCGTCATCAACCCCACCATTAATGCTGACATTTTTATTGATGAGATACGCGTCTCCACCAACTGGGCAGATGTGGTGGCTGTTCAGGAGCCCCCGGACCAACCCGTCGGCCTTTTTTTTACTTCCGCAAGTACCACAACCATAAGTGGCACTTTTACTACAGCACCTAGTAACCCCAGCGGGTACGCTGTGTTCCGTGGCACGGGAGCGTTCCCGGTCAGTATGCCGGTCGATAACACTGCTTACTTTAATGGACAAGTAGTAGGAGATGCGACCGTTGTTGCATTCGGATCATCGACAATATTTAACGATCCAGCCTTGCTTCCGGGAACTACTTATTATTATTCCATCTACTCCTACAACACGGATGGTATACACTACAACTATAATTTGAACGGACCCCTGATAGGAATTCAGGCAACCGAGCCTGTAGCCCCTCCAAGTAACCTCATTTTTTCCAGTCTTGCACCAACCGGAGTCAATCTTGCTTATACGGCGCCGCCTGGGAATCTGGGTGGCTATTTAGTGATGAGAAGTACTTCTTCCAACAGTCCTCCGGTAGACGGTACATTTTATGGCGTGGGTAACACGGTAGGATCATCCACGGTAGCCTATGTAGGTCCTCTTACGAATTTTACGGATGGCCCTTTGACCCAAAACTTGACGTATATCTATGATGTCTATGCTTATGGGGGTCTCGGTCCAACGAATGTAAATTATACAATCGGGTCGCTCAACAGCAGGGTAACACTTCCCCCTGCCGCTCAGCCGACTGGCATCGCATTTAGCGGCAGGACAACGTCTTCGATCACTGTATCATTCACGTCTGCTGCCGGGTCACCCCAATCCTATTTGCTTATTTATAAAACCGGGTCATCCCCAACCAATGGTGCTCCGGTTGACGGGTCTTCATACTCCGTTGGCAATAGCCTTGGAACCGGAACGGTCGGAGGAGTTGGTACCGGACCTTTTACGATTAACAGCTTAGCCTTGGGCACCCAGTATTTTTTTGACATCTATTCCTTTAACGGAACCGGGACCTACACCAACTATCTCGAAGGAGTAACGCCATTGGAAGGAAGCGCCTATACGCTGGTGGCAGAGCCAACCGGTCAACCGACCATCTTGTCTTTCAACACCATCACCCCAACCGGGTTCAACGGTTCGTTTACTGCTGCAGCGCCTGTTCCGACTGGTTATATTGCTTTAAGGAAACAGCTGAGCGCCGTGACGGATAACCCGGTTGATGGAATCGTATATTCCGTAGGGAATACGATCGGCGCCAGCACGGTCGCCTTTATCGGATCGGGTACTGCGTTTTCCGAATCGGGTCTCGTCTCCGCTACCAGTTATTATTACAAGATATTTTCCTACGGGCAGGCCGCCGATCCTACGACGGTGAATTATTATACCGGAGGCACTCCGCTCACAAATAGTCAATCAACCTTGGCCGCACCCGTTGCGACACAAGCAAGCAATATTGTTTTTTCAGCGATCACCAACGTACAGCAGACGCTTACATGGACGAGCGGGACTGGTGGGAGGCGGATCGTTCTGGCCCACGCCGGAGCGACCGTGAATTCGAATCCGGTCAATGCAATCACCTATACCGCGAATACAATATTTGGATCGGGCACGCAGATTGGCACCGGCAACTATGTCGTGTATGATGGAACAGGGAACTCCGTTTCGGTGACCGGCCTTACCGCGGCCACGGTCTACTACTACGAAGTGTTTGAATATAATGGAACCGGACTGACCGCCAATTACCTGACCACCACAGCCACGAACAATCCATTAAGCCAGACAACGCTTGCAGTTCCTGCTTCAACACAGTCATCAAGTATTGCGTTTTCCGGAATCTCGCCGTCGCAGCTGACGCTCACGTGGACCAGCGGAAACGGAGCACGAAGAATTGTTCTTGGCCATGCTGCAGCGGCAGTCAACTCCAACCCGGCGAATGGCACAACGTATACTGCGAATGCGGTATTTTTATCGGGCACCCAGATCGGTACCGGAAATTACGTTGTCTATGATGGAACCGGAAATTCGGTAACGGTCACAGGCCTCACGGCTTCGACAGCATATAATTTCCAGGTGTTTGAATATAACGGCACCACCACGACCATCAACTATTTAACAGCGACCGCCACAGGCAATCCTGCCGGTCAAACATCGCTGGCCGCGGCCGTAGGCACCCAAGCCACCAACATTTTGTTTTCGGGGATGACAACGACATCGATGACATTGAACTGGACTAACGGAAGCGGTACAAGCCGGTTGGTGCTTGCCCACTCGGCGGCCGCGGTCAATTCCAATCCTGTAAACGGAACCGCCTACACCGCTAACGCTGCCTTTGGAACTGGAACACAGATCGGCACGGGAAATTACGTGGTTTATGATGGCGCGGGAAGTACGGTTACCGCTACCGGTCTTTCTCCAACAACGGTTTATTATTTTGAAGTATTTGAATACAACGGGACAGCGGGGGCGCAGAATTACCTGACGACCACCGCTGCCGGAAATCCGGGCAACCAAACTACCATCACAGGGCCGCCTACTGTTCAGGCAACCAACATTGTTTTTTCTGGCATTTCCAATATTCAACTTTCTCTCAATTGGACGAGTGGAAATGGAACCAATCGTTTGGTGTTGGCCCACGCTGGTTCGACGGTAAATTCAAATCCTGCCAATGGCACTACTTATACTGCCAATACTATCTTCGGTTCCGGAAATCAAATTGGCACTGGAAATTATGTCGTGTATAATGGAGCAGGAAGTTCCGTCACCGTAACGGGTTTGACGGCAGCCACTGTCTATTATTTTGAAGTGTTTGAATATACAGGCGCCGCAGCGACGAGTAATTACCTTACCACGACCGTTTCCGGAAATCCGAATAACCAAACAACGCTGGCCGCTCCTGCTTCCGTTCAAGCATTGAACATTTTTTTCTCCAACTCCACCAATAATTCAATGACTGTTGGGTGGACAAACGGAAACGGAGCAAGCCGCATCGTGCTCGCGAGAGCCGTCTCGACAATCAATTCTAATCCCGTAAGCGGTACCGGCTATACGGCGAATACCATTTTCGGGTCGGGTACGCAGATTGGATCAGGGAACTATGTCGTGTATAACGGGACCGGAAGTACTGTAATAGTGACAGGTCTTTCCGGCGCGACGACTTATTATTTTGAAGTATATGAATACAACGGATCGGCGGCGACCGCCAATTATTTGACATCGACTGCCTCTGTCAATCCCTCGAACCAGGTTACGCTTGCAGATCCACCTGGTACACAGGCAAGCAATATTGTGTTCTCATCAATCACAAACAACCAGATGACCATCAGCTGGACCAGCGGCAGCGGCTCCAACCGGTTGGTGTTATTGCAGGCCGGCGGTCAGTCCAACGATATTATTGCCAACGGCATCAATTACACGGCCAACTCGATGTTTGGCTCAGGGACGGCGGTAGGTTCGCACTTCGTCATTTACAACGGGATTGGAAATTCTGCAGCTGTGACCGGCCTTTCGCCCTCCACGGTTTATTATGCCGAAGTATTTGAATACAACGGTTCCCTGTCGACCGCCAATTACCTCGCCATCACGGCTAGCGGAAATCCGGCCAATCAGACGACGCTCGCGGGGCCGGTTGCAACGCAGGCATCCAATATTTTGTTTTCAGGCATTGCCAACAATGCTGCGACACTTACCTGGACGCCTGGAACCGGTGCAAGGCGATTGGTGGTTGGTCACGCGGGAGCACCGGTTGATTCGAATCCGTTGAATGGCACTACTTATTCTGCAAACGGAGCATTCGCATTGGGATCGCAGATCGGTTCAGGAAATTATGTAGTCTTTGATGGAACCGGGACCTCGTTAACGGTGACCGGCCTTTCTGCCGGCTCCACCTATAATTTTGAAGTGTTCGAATATAACGGATCGGGGGGCGACAATAATTTTAAGACATCAACTGCCACGGGCAACCCGGCTCTTGTTACAACACTGGCGGATCCTCCGGTATTAAATGCGGCCACTGTCATTACACAAAGCGGCTTTACTGCGAGTTGGAGTACCGTAGCGGGAGCAACACAATATTGGCTCGATGTCTCTTCCGATGACTTTGTATCATATGCAGGAGTTTATCATGATTTTGTTGGGACCGGAACATCGCAAGGGGTGACGGGCCTCGCCGGCGGCACCAACTACAAATTCCGGGTGAGGGCTTACAATGGATCGTTACCTTCCGCGTATTCCACCTCACAACCTGCGCTGACCATGCCCGACACACCGGTTGCGACTGCCGGGACGGTGGTGACAACAACAAGTTTTACTGCCAACTGGAATGCCGTGACAGGCGCAACCGATTATTTTCTGGATGTGGCCACTGACAATGCGTTCTCAAACTTCTTTGGAACGTTTAATAATAAACAAATCACCGGTATGAATTCAGCTTTAATTTCCGGATTAACAGCTGCCACACCTTATTATTATCGTGTCAGGGCAAAGAATGCATCCGGAACTACAACCAATTCGAATCCGACAACTCAATTTACGGTTACCGAAGCGCCGGTGTCACTGCCGGCCACACCCGTTGATGGGAATTCGTTTATAGCCAGTTGGGATCTGGTTCCCGGAGCGGATGGATATGAACTTGAAGTTTGTTTAAGATTCAACAATTTTACTACCCTGATCCCTGGATACAATCCGGATATAATTGTTGGAGGTGACATAACTGAGGAGCCGGTTACCGGATTGACTCCATCAACCTATTATAATTACCGCGTAAGGGCGCGCAATGCCGGGGGAACATCTGCCAATTCTTTGGTAAAACTTGCGACTACTACCAATTCATCAGGTGGTGGTGTGGCACCAGCTCCCACAATTACAATAACGGACAATCAGAATTCTACCCAGTCGGTGAAGGGGTTAGTAAGCGGCGGATCTGGTATCATTTCGGTGGTGTTGAGTCACCGCAAGATCTCGGAAACAAATTTTACTTCCGAAAACCCGGTAGCTATTTCCAGTACCAGCGTGGAGATTCCGATTAGTGCCGGTTTTTTGGATGAACTTGGAATGGAATATTTTTTTACGGTAACTGATGAGTTAAGCAGGTCTTCAAACAGCCTTACGCACAGCTTTGTTTACAGAGTCTTTCCCTCCACTGCAATTTCTATTATTAACCAGGCTACCGGCGGAAAATCCGAATCGTATCGCATTTTTTCTATTCCGTTGCAGCTTGCAAGCGCAAGAATTGAAGATATTTTTCAACCTGTTATTGCGCAGTACGGTGGCATTGATAAAACCAAGTGGCGGCTTGTGCACTATCAAGGCGGTCAAAATGTAGATTACGGTGCGGGTTTAACTAACATCGATCAAGGCCGGGGCTACTGGTTTAATTCGATTGATAAGCCTGACCCTATCAGTGTCGCTGGCTCAGTCATCCAGGTTAATCAGGGAAAGGGTTTCAACTTGTCGCTCGATGCCGGCTTTACGCAAATTGGGAATCCATTCCCTTTCAATATCTCATGGAGCGATGTTTTGGCTCAGAACGCAAATGTGCCGGGTATCAGCGGTGTCGGCAACCTGTACACGTACGATGCACCTCACGTAACCTTTAACAAAGACGCAGCCATTCTGAATTCCTGGGAGGGAGGCTTTGTGCATTCCAACGACGCGATCCAGATCACGATACCGGTTACCATAAAACAAGGCCGAATCGGTGGAAGTGATCCTCATGAGATAAGGACACGATCCCTCGATCAAGCTCAATGGTTTGTACCCATTCGGATCACACAAGGTATAAGCTATAATAATTCCGTTGGACCAGGCATGCACCCGGACGCGGAACAAGGCTATGATCAATTTGATGATTTTACGCTTCCGCGGTTTGTGAACTACCTCGAGATGAATTCTTATCACCGCGATTATCATACGCCTAAGTTTAGCCGCGATATCGTTCCAACCGCTTCGCACTACAACTGGGAGTTTGAAGTCGAATCCAATTTTGACGAGCACGAGGCCGAATTCAATTGGGACAATCTGTCTCTCGGCAATAACTCCGCGCAATTGCTGCTCTACGATGTGGCGGCGAATATGATCGTGGATATGAAGAAAGAAAACAACTATCGTTTTGAGATTCACGAAAAACGGTTGTTTAAAATATTCTTTGGAGCAGATGAGAAAAATCTTTTACCGGATACCAACGGCCTTGGCCGCGCCTATCCCAATCCATTTGGACAAAGCACCACCATTCCCTTTATCACGAGTGCGACCCATCCGGAGGTGCAAATTGGCATGTACGATATGATGGGCCGGAAAGTACGCAACGTGGCCGGCGGCACTTTTGAGCCAGGCTACCACGAGGCAATATGGGACGGCGCCGACGAAC
>JBGPGZ010000087.1:0-11775 GCA_041484175.1 Cyclobacteriaceae bacterium
AGTATGCGATTGATGCCCATTTTCATCCATGCGCCTTGCAGCTACCCAACTGCTTTTTGTGAATTGGTGCGAGGTCGTCAATGTTAGCGGGACTCCCGGTTTTGCAATCCCGTTCTGGGTTGCTATTACTCGTCCGTTGCTAATCAACTCTATCCTTCCGGCCATTTCCATGACAGCCGTCCATTTCACTTCAATGACCACCGTTCCTCCTTTTTGAAACTTTAGCTCATCACCGGGCGTAAATCCTTTAGCCGCCTTCATTTCTAAAAATTCATTGTGCCCATTCCGTGCCACTACTGTTCTTCCCTTTTTTATGCCCTCTATCCAATTTTGATAGGTCAACGGAAGCCGTTTCACATTCACGTAAGTTAGTAATGTACCTAAAGGCTCGCCGTTGTTACAGGGGTAGTCTGTCCCTGCAGCCAGTCCAAGTCTCAATCCACAGTTCAACAACTTGTAATAAGCATCGATAACAGCGGTGCTGTTATAATTACCACTTGCCAATCCGCTGCCAAAAACATCTTCCGAAACAAAATCGATGGTTCCTAATGCAGCTTCCACGGGATACTCGATGGGGATGCAACAGTTTAGTTCGTTTTGTATTGAATCATTCAAATATTGCATATGCGCAAATCCACCGATGCCTTGTTGCTTTCCTGACCATTCCAAAATTTTGTAAGGCGATTCATCCCATATCGGTTGCGCGTTCTTAAGTCCGAGTAATACCAGGTGTCCACCCAACGCCTGGTGCCCAAATTGAGAATACGTCGCATCCCAATGCCATTCGGTATCCCAGTGTATTATCCGTCCTGCACCTGACTCCAAAGCATCCTTTCCGGTCACTTTCTTCAAATCCTCTTTGCTATTCTTTACTTCGCCGTTGCCCATATCTGCCAGGACGGAGATAACGGCCAGATCATTTTCTTTCATCATGGCAGGCAGTTTACTTTCAGGCAATACAATTGCATCTCCACAATTTCGATGCACGTGAATATCACCCGCGAACCAATCCGGTGGCTCAGGTCTCATTGATGTAGCCGAACCGACCTTCCTTTGCTGATCGTTTCCTATCAACGTGAATATACAATGCGGGGGTATGGTGGTGTTGAATGAATTGGCCGCAACTGTTACATCAGGATCATTATGCAAGTTCTCTGCACCGTTGGTGTGAACCATCTCAAAACGAAGGACCTGAGGCAAATTGACTATCTTCCCTTCCATTGAAACAACCGTGCTCCTGTTATTTACACCTATGATTGTTGTTCTTTGCGATGCCGGATCATGAAATGCTGATACCCGCAGACTATCTCCTGATTCCGAAACAGAAATCCGAAACGAACCCGGCTGCACAAACTTTGAGACCTGTTCAATTGCATACAAATGTTTTCGCGGGAAGTAAGTTTTTGTCGCCGGGTTGTACCCCAAAATGCCCCAATAACTAAACGGACTCGGGGCATGGTGCTCATAATAGCTATCATATCCTTCCCACACGATCGCAGCAGTAGCTCCATGATTTAAAAGGTCCAACAAATGATTTACACATTCACTCGCAAAAGTGTAGTCGTACACGCCCAGCTTCCCGTCATCGAGGCCATTGCGCCAGGCATTCCATTCTGTTATCCAAAGAGTTGACTTTGGGTAAGCAGAATTTTTGAGGGCAGAATCCGCGTTGGCATAGTAACCACCATAGCTGTGAAGTCCAATGTGAGCCAGTTTCGACATAATGACCGGGTCTTTCATGAGGGCCGGTATATATCTTTTGATTCCATTGCGCATGTCGGCAGGGTCCGGTGCAACGAACCGAATGTCTCCAAGGCCAAGGGATTGCAAACGGTCTATCAATTTTCTCAGAATCCTTGCATGTTGATGTTCACTGAGCTCCGGGCCTTCCTTGCGCCAGTCTGATTCATTCGTTGGCGCAATCAGTCCAAATTGAAGATGCCGCGTGTTTCTTGCATAGTAAAAGAATGAAACCAGCATCTCGATATATTCATCCTCGAATTCCGGTTTGACAAACTCCCCGCCCATCCATTGCGGAACAGGACCCATGAAATTGATCATAAGCCCGTCTGTGATATGGTGTTTGTTGAGATACTGGATCAAGCCCCAGGCACGTTGAAACTTTGGAGTTTCATATAACTGGTTGTAATAGTCCCAATTAAATGTAAGGGGGTCGTTATTGTCATTTACATCTTCCCATTTCTCCACCGTTTCTACGATCACCCTCCAAATCACGGCATGCATGGAGTTCAGCAATGTGTCAATAGCCGGTTCAAGTTCTTTACCATTCCAACTCCGCGTGTTTACATTGACACCAATGCCGTCAATCTGCTGGAACCTCTTTGAGCCATCAAACTGAATATTTACAGTTGATACATTCTTTGGTTGACCAACAACCGTACCAGCAAAGATGTACAAGGCTATGTATGCACAAACAATCACCGGGATATTTTTCATTTCAGAAACAATCAAATGACAAAGTGAAGTGTGGAAATCCATTTTACGCAAAGACCGCTAAGTTAAGGACGCAAAGGCCGCAAAAGTCTAATTTCTCTTAGCGCCCTTTGCGCCTCCTTTGCGCACTTTGCGTGAACCTGAATTTGATAAGCAAAATACATTCTTCCACATCAAGTCAATAACCCAAAACAATAACTTTACCCGATCGCGCCCTCTTAATCGTCACCGAATAATCACTATTCTCCAAACTCTTCACGATGTACCCTGCCTTACTCAAATCGGCACCTAAGAATATATTCTCACCATGAACAGTGATGGTCGCGGGTTTAAAGGCTAGACGCAGAAATTCCGTACCTCCATTATTCATTGCAGTATAGCTGACCATTCGGCTTCCATAAGATACATTTCGCAATATTCCTTCTGAATACAGAATGTGGTTCTCCCCCTTCGGGGCCCAATTGGGAACTCCGGCAAATGCATGATAAAACATTCGCGGGCATTCCCCGTAAGTATCGCTCCACCAACTCAATATTTTACCACCGCTTAGCGGGCTCTCGTAGGCCTTCCCCGCCGGATCATTGCAATAGGTAACCCAATTCAAAGAACGATACGCTTTTTCCTTATAAGCAGTGTCACCAGAAACGGCGTACCACCTGGAACACTCGGCCGCATAACGCGCCGTCTGATAGTCCATCTTAAATAAAAATTCATCCTGTTCACCGACGATATTGGCGCCCGACTGAGTTGCCGGCTCACCCGGTGCGCATCGAAAAACAAAATTGTCCTCGGTCCACTTGATCAGCTTGGGGATATCCGTCTTCCAGTCAGGGTCAAAATCGGGGTGATCCAGCATAAATAGGGTGATGTTGCTGGCGCTCATGTTACTCTTATAGGTATTGCTGTTGACATCCGTATCCGTATGCCCATCAGTCCAGTAACCGGTCTTCATAGGGTAAGCCAGAAGAAAATCCCTGGCCTTGGCAATACCCTGCCGGTAGGATGCTACATTGCCCAAATTTGCATCGGCCAATTCGTTGAGCAGCCTGTAACAGCCAATCCAGTTAGCGCCATATTCTGCAGTAACCAGTCCTGTATTCATTACGACCCGGTAAGGCCACGGGGATTTTGCTAAAGTTCCGGTTCTCACTTTCCTGGCCAATGTGTTTGCCACGTTGATGGCTGCATCTCTGTATTTTGTATCGCCGGAATAAAGATAGAGCCTGTAGTAAGTTAAGCCCATGTCACCGGCATGGTCAACCTGTATTTCGTGGCGCACAAGTCTTTTCCCACTGGTAAAGCCCGTGAACAGGGTATCGCCTGCGTTGGTGGTAGTATAGGGAAAATCCGGCCAGGAAAATGACGACGGGCTTGTGCCGTGTTTTATCGAATAGTCGATGAGACCTTTTACGATGGACATAACCGTGGTGTCTCCAGTGTAAGCATAATACAAGTGGGCAGACTCAAACCAATTTGGAATCTTCTCACCAACATCATTCATCCACGTATCCGGCTCTAAATTATCTTTGAATGCACAATAGAAATAATATTGTGGGTAGGAAGAGCGTGGAGCCGGCCCGGGGCTTGCAGGTACTCTAGTCTTAATAAAATTCCATCGCACGTGAAGAAATTGATCGTATGCTTTATCAATGGGTGTTGACCACGGAACAATCTTTGAATGTTTGTCTAAAACAATTCTATGCCCGGCCAAAGAGTCTGCTATTTCGCGATACCCATTCGATCCGGTTTGTCCAAAAACCAGGATAGTGATCAGATTACCAATCATCAGCAGTGAAATTCTTTTCATTCAAAATAATTCAGGTAATCTAATGACAGAAACCACCCTACACACCAAATAAGTTAGTGAAAGTAATAACAATCCAGGTGTTGATCCTCCTTTGATAGCGTAAAAATGATTACATTGACTTTCCATTATTTTTTTCCACAAAATGAAATCGCGGAATAATTTTCTTTGGCTCATTTCAGCATGTGTCAGCATGCTGTTGAGCGATGTTGCTCTTGCTCAACAACCGGTTACTTCCGTTTCCTGGCCTGAAGGGAAAAAGGTTGCGCTTAGTCTCACTTTTGACGATGGCCGTTTGAGTCAACCAGATGCAGGGGCGGCGCTTCTTGACCAATATGGAGTAAAGGCCACCTTTTTTGTAGTGCCATCAGCCGTAAAGGAACGACTTCCTGGCTGGAAGAAAGTAACAGCGAGCGGACATGAGATCGGGAATCATTCACTCACCCATCCTTGCTCGGGCAACTTTCCATGGTCGCGGAAAAAGGCATTGGAGGATTACACCCTTGACAGGATGCGCAGTGAAATGGTGAAATGTAATGATAGCATTCAGCAAATGCTGGGAGTAAGGCCAGAGGTATTTGCCTACCCATGCGGTCAAAAATTTGTTGGGCGCGGACTCCAAACAAAGAGTTATGTCCCGTTAGTGGCTGAATTGTTTGTTCTTGGGCGAGGCTGGCTTGATGAAGCTCCGAATGATCCCGCCTTCTGTGACTTTGCGCAACTGACAGGCATGGAAATGGACGGAAAAGACTTTGATCAAATCCGGCCGCTACTGGAAAAGGCCAGGGATGCGGGCCAATGGCTTGTACTTGCCGGCCATGAAATGGGTGAGTCAGGTCTGCAAACAACGCGGCTTTCAATGCTGAAAGACCTGATGGAGTATGTACAAAATCCAGCCAATGGGATATGGATTGCACCGGCCGGGACAGTTGCCAAGTACATTAAACAACAAAGAAGATAGGTTCACCAGGATGAATCGCAGGCTGATTTCCCAAACAAATTCATAAAGTCAGGTTTGAGTTAAGTTCTGATTACTTTCACATAATCAGCATATTATGTGGTTTAAGTAAGTTCAATTTTATGCCTGGATTCAGCTTACGCCTTTGTTCAACTGCGATCACGCCTGTGTGCGAAATCTCGCAGGGTGCTTTGGGAATGAGATCGGGCCTTCTCTTCGCCGGCCACCCATCTGCATTCGCCTTTTAACATCCATTTCATTGACGATTTAAAGATCAGGATTAACCTGGGCGGGTGGGCTGATACCATCCGTAAACCTTATGATAGGGGATTCTCGCTCTTTTGATATATTTATAGACACGTTAAATGAAAATAGAAGACGCGATAAATCATAAACTACAATCCTACCAACATGAATCATTTTAACATTAACCGCAGAAAGTTCCTGCAGGGGGCCACTGCATCACTCGCCCTTACTACTCTTGGTGCGAGTGGAATGGATATCATCAATCCGGCAAAGACACTCCGGGTGGCATTGATCGGCACAGGGTGGTATGGAAAAAATGATTTGTTGCGTTTGATTCAGGTCGTACCAGTCGAAGTCATTGCGCTCTGTGATGTTGACAAAAAAGTGCTGGCAGCAGCAGGAACGTTGGTGAGTAAGCGTCAAAAGTCAGGCAAGACCCCCCGGCTATATGGTGACTATCGGAAAATGTTGTCGGAGAATGAATTGGATATGGTGCTTATCGCCACTCCTGATCATTGGCATTCACTCCAAATGATCGAATGCGTAAAAGCAGGTGCGCACGTTTATGTGCAAAAACCGATCAGTGTAGACGTAATGGAGGGCGAATCGATGGTCGCCGCGGCGCGCAAGTATAATCGGGTGGTCCAAGTGGGTACCCAGCGCAAAAGCACACCTCATCTTATCGAAGCCAAAAAGAATATTGTTGATGCCGGTCTGCTTGGTAAAGTGTCGCACGTTGAAATGTGCTGCAGCTTTCATATGCGAAACAATGGCAATCCTATGTTAGCACCCGTACCCGACTTTTTGGATTACGAAATGTGGACTGGGCCAGCTCCGCTGCGCCCTTATGATGGACTGCCTCATCTCCGGTGGTGGCGCACCTTTATGGAATACGGAAATGGCATCATGGGTGATATGTGCGTCCACATGTTTGATACAGTACGATGGATGTTGCAACTTGGATGGCCTACCCGCATCACCTCCAACGGCGGTATTTATGTTCAAAAAGAAGGCAAGTCCAATATTGCCGACACTCAATCGGCCTTCTTTGAATATCCTGAACTCAACTGCACATGGCAACATCGCACTTGGGGTACGCCCGACGATCCGAACTATCCCTGGTCATTCAAGTTATTTGGCGAGAAAGGCACATTAATGGCCAGCACTATGCAATACGATTTTATTCCGCAGGCTGAAGGCGAAAAGAAGATCCACAAAGATGTTGTCTATGAACGTGAAAAATACCCGGAGGATCTTAAGGAAGCAGATATCGAACTAAATGCGGCACCCGCCACCAGGCTTCACATGCTGGATTTCCTTGCGGCTATTGACAAGGGTAGCCGACCGGTTGCCGACATCGAAGAAGGACACATCTCTACAGCGTGTTGCATCCTGGCCAATCTATCCATGAAGACCGGACGTCCCATTGTGTACGATCCCAAGAATCGTCAGATCGTTGGCGATCCTGAGGCTAACAACCTGCTTCAGCGTCCCTATCGCCAACCATGGCTGCATCCGGATCCAAACAAAGTGTAGAAAATTATGAATTTTGCATAAGCACTTATCGTACATCCGCCTTTTAAGTTACGTCTTTTTGGGCTCACTGGGCTGCACAAGTAATACGGGAAATAAACTGGAAGACGGCCCCTCCCCTGCACAAACGCCCGACCATGAACTGGCTTCTTTTAAAATTGAACCCGGGTTAAAGATAATGCTCGTGGCTTCTGAACCCATGATTCAGGATCCGGTCGTTATCACCTTTGATGAAGATGGAAGACTTTGGGTTGTTGAGATGCGGGGATTTATGCCTACCATCGACGGCGCCGGAGAGAAAGACCGGGTCGGCCGTATATCCGTGCTCGAAGACACGGATGGTGATGGGGTGATGGATGTAAGCACCATATTCATCGATAGCCTGATCATGCCAAGGGCCATTGCCTTGGTCCATGGCGGGGCATTGATTGCCGAAAACGAAGCTTTGTGGCTGACACAAGTCCGGAATGGCGAGCGCCATGCTCATTCCAAAACGTTGATTGATTCAGCGTATGCGGGAAGCCCGCTTCCCGAACATTCGGGCAACGGACTTTGGCGGGGCATCGACAACTGGTACTACAATGCCAAGTCTCGCTTCCGATATCGGCTGGTCAATGGAAAGTGGCAGCGAGGTAATACAGAATTCCGCGGGCAGTGGGGCATTAGTCACGATGACGAAGGTCGCCTTTATTACAACTACAATTGGTCCCAACTTCACGCCGATCTGGTGCCACCCAATTATCTTTCCCGGAACAAGAACCACACGCCAACCACAGGGATTGATCATGGCCTCACCCTTGACAGAAGAATTTATCCCATTCGCCCCAATCCCGCTGTTAATCGCGGCTATATACCTGGAACGTTGGATAAGGAGGGCCGCCTGCTCGAGTTTACCGCAGCATGTTCGCCGCTTTTCTACCGTGGTATGGCCTTGCCCAAATCTTACTATGGAAATGTTTTTGTTTGCGAACCGTCAGGGAATCTGATCAAGCGCAATGTGGTGGAATCTGAAGGGCTTGTGCTCACGGCGCATGATCCTCACCCCGGCACTGAATTCCTTGCATCGACTGATGAACGATACAGGCCCGTCTACCTGGCAACTGGCCCCGATGGTGCGCTTTACGTTGTTGACATGTACAGAGGTCTCATTCAGCATGGTGCCTACGTGACGCCTTACCTGCGGGAGCAAACGCTTGCACGAAAACTGGATCAACCCGTCCACTGCGGGAGGATTTGGCGCATTGTCCCTGAAGGCTGGAAGGCATCAAAGCCGAAGAAATATTCGAGCGCATCCATAGAGGAATTGATCAGTGAATTATCTCATCCGGATGGGTGGCATCGGGATATGGCCCAGCGATTATTGATTGCCCGGAATGAAAAACGCAGCATCGAACTTCTCACCGAGTTAGCCCTGAATGGAGCTCACCCCTTAGGCCGGTTCCACGCGTTGTGGACACTCGAAGGATTAAACCAGATCGATCTGGACCTGCTTTTCCAAAAATTGGATGATCAGGACCAGCTTGTACGCACAACCTCCTTGCGACTGCTTGAGCCATTTGCACAAATGGACAATAAGGTTCGTGCAAGACTGGAGAAGGAACTTCTTAACCAATGGGAGAAAGCTCCTATAGGACAAATACTTCAGATCGCTTTGACCGCTCAGGTTCTGGATCCAACGGCATCACATCACCTGCTTGCTGGAATTACTGAACGCTATGGCACATCACCGTTGATCCGGGACGCAGTGTTGAGTAGTCTCCAGGGGCAGGAATTTACTTTCCTTCGGCATATTTGGAATTCACCACGCTGGCAGTCGCATGAACCGGCCAAGGAGATTTTCCTGGAGATGCTTACGACTTCCATTGTCAGGAATCGGGACCCCGCAGAAATTGCCGCGCTTGCAGCGATGGTCAATGTGGACAAGAAAACTTTCGGTTGGCGGGAAAAAGCGACCCTAACAGGCATGTCGATTCAGGGAAGCAACCGCGCTGTGAAGCCGATAAGATTGGCAGCAGCACCTCGAATTTTATCGCGAACAGATCTTGATCTTTCCCCTTCACTCCTCGAGGGACTGACTTCCCTATTTGAATGGCCAGGGCATGTTGTTGAAGCCGGCAGTTTGCAAAAGCAAAGCCTCTTAAACGAAGAAGAACAAAGACAATTTGTTTTGGGTAGACAGCATTATCTGAGCACGTGCTCCGGATGCCACGGCACAGACGGCGCCGGCTTAAATCGCTTTGCTCCTCCGCTGATCGGGTCTGATTGGGTGCTCGGGGATGAGAAGCGCTTGGCCTTGATCCTGCTTCATGGAATCGAGGGACCCCTGGAAGTTGCCGAAAAAATTTATGACGTCCCGGATATTCTCCCTTCAATGCCTTCTAATTCAACCATGGACGACACGTCTATTACAGCCATTTTGATCTATATTCGAAATGAATGGGGTAATCATGCCGGCCCTGTAAACAAACGCACTGTTGGCACCACCCGGCTTACTTCACAGGGAAGAGTGGTGCCCTGGACCGCCAGCGAACTAAACCAGCACATGCTTGACTCAAAAAGCGGTCAATAAGCAATTAGCTATATTCACAACTCAAATAGCGGCACTCATGGAAGATGAACAAAGGCCATCAACGACAGATCCGATAGACGATCGGATAGACAGACGGGCGTTTTTGCAACATGCAAGTGCAGGTGTCCTCGCGCTTTCATTACCCCCCATATCGTTCAAGGAAAAACAAATGGGTGTCGTTGTTCATTCCTATGCAAGCCGCTGGAATTCAAAGGTTGAAAGCAAAAAATACCCCGGATTTTCAAACGCAATGGATATGCTTGAACATTGCTATGAAATTGGAGCCGGGGGAATTCAGGTTGGCGTAAAAGATTGGACCGCAGACTTTGCAAAAAAAATCCGGGAAAGAAGAGAGAAGCTGGGCCTCTACCTTGAAGGGTCCATAGCTTTGCCGGGAAAAGCCGAGGATGTTTCCCGTTTTGAACAAGAGGTTATTAGTGCGAAGGAGGCTGGCGCCCAGGTCTTAAGAACGGTATGTTTGAATGGGAGGCGTTATGAAACATTCCATTCAAACGATGAATTTCTGGAATTCCACAAAAATACATTGACTTCGTTGCGCCTGGCCGAGGCCGTTGTTCGCAAAAACAAAGTCAAACTGGCGGTAGAAAATCATAAAGATTGGCGGACAAATGAATTACTGGGTATCATTCAGCAACTCAATAGCGAATGGATTGGTGTAACCCTTGATTTTGGCAATAGCATCTCTCTCATGGAAGAACCGATGGAAGTTACCCGTATGTTGGCGCGCTATGCTTTTAGCACGCACGTGAAAGATATGGGTGTCGATGAATATGCTGATGGCTTCCTCCTGTCGGAAGTTCCGTTGGGTACGGGTATCTTGGATTTGTCAAGTATGGTTGAAATGTGCAAGAAGCTTAGTCCGGATGTTACTTTTAATCTGGAGATGATTACGCGCGATCCGCTGGAAATACCTTGTTTGACGGATGACTATTGGTCGACATTCGAAGGGGTATCGGCAACATCCCTTGCAAGAACGATGCGGATGGTCAGACTGAAGAAATCTAAAACAGCGTTACCAAGAGTCTCCCAGCTTGGCGCTGAAGACCGACTTGCCCTGGAGGAGCAAAATATAGTCTCATCGCTTGCATACAGTAAGACCACGTTAGGTCTCAAATAAGATCACATCCTGAATACACCGATATGAATAAAGAGACACTTCCCGGCGTCAAGCAGTTTGATCTGAGCGGAAAGGCAGCCATTGTTACGGGTGGCTCCAGGGGTCTCGGTTTAGCCATGGCATCCGGACTTGCTTCAGCGGGTGCCCATGTGATGTTGGTAAACCGCGATGCGGAGGCCGGGTCCAAGGCCGCAACAGAACTGAGCAATGCATTTGGAACAAAGGTCATCTCGTTCGGAGCTGATATCACCAATGAGGCGTCAACGGTAGAAATGGTCAAAGCAGCGATCGATGCTTTTGACCAAATCGATATTCTTATCAACAGTGCCGGGATAAACATCCGGGGAGCAATCGATGAAGTTACACCGAAAGATTTCGCCAGCGTGATGAACGTCAATGTAACGGGTACATGGCTTTGCTGCCGGGCCGTGACACCGCACATGAAAAAAAGAAAAAGCGGAAAAATCATAAATTTGGCCTCCACCCTTGGGTTGGTAGGTTTGGCAAACCGGACGCCCTATACTTCCAGTAAAGGCGCCGTAGTACAGATGACAAGAGCGCTGGCCCTGGAGTTGGCTCCTTTCAATATCAACGTCAACGCAATCTGTCCGGGACCCTTTTTGACGGAGATGAATCTTCCCATTGCAGACAGCGAAGAGACGAAGAAATTTATCATAGGCGCTACAGCGCTGGGTCGTTGGGCCGAATTGCGTGAGATCCAGGGGGCCGCCATTTTTCTTGCAAGCGACGCAGCGAGCTACATGGTGGGATCCATAATCACCGTAGATGGGGGCTGGACGGCCAAATAGTCATTGGTCATTGGTCATTAGTAATTGGTAATTGGTAATTGGTAATTGGTAATTGGTAATTGGTAATTGGGGTTTTAGTCATGAAGAAACAAATGCCAATCATTAACGCCACTAAATAAAGGCGCAGGAAACCAATTTGCCTTAAGCTACAGCATTTACCAATGACCAATTACTAATTACCAATTACTATTTGGCCGTCCAGCCCCCATCTACGGTGATTATGGATCCCACCATGTAGCTCGCTGCGTCGCTTGCAAGAAAAAT
>JBGPGZ010000088.1:0-11765 GCA_041484175.1 Cyclobacteriaceae bacterium
CAGTTGAATTTCATCTTCTTAAACATGAAGCGTTATTGTTTACAAGTTTTTCATCCAACCATTTTAATGTCCCGGTCTTGGTTGAAAATTCTCGGTGACCAGGTAAAGCAAAAAAATTGAAACAATGGTAATGCTGATCAATAAAATAATAATATTGACCCATCTCAATTTTAGCGTAATGAAAATGGATTGGGTCTGGGCATCCAATTTGAAGTGTGTTATCGACAACGTATTGATAATGATGCTTATGATGGGCAAACCGACAAGCACGACGGGTTGTATCCACCAGGTGCGCGGATTCGTATCCAGGACCGTAATCATCTCTTCAAAGGTATCCAGAAGACCCAGGTGAATATGAAAAATATACTTCATAAAAACACACGCAATGAAGAAGCAGGGTACCACGACAAACCACACGCCTATGGTGGCCGAACGCTGGGCATTCAGGATGGCCAATTTCATTTCTACCGGCTCTTTTACCCCGGCTACTTTCGGGGTCTTCATGTCTTCCATTTTCTTTTTAAAATCTTCCAGATCCATACCACTATAATGCGCCATTTCCTTTTTCGTTGCACTTATTTTCAATGGACTAGCAGTCGCCTCACTTTTTCCAGACCTCTCGATAAGAGCGACCGAATGGTCCCTTCGGGTTTTCCTAATATTTCGCCAATCTCGCGTATGTCTTTATTTTCAAAGTATCGCAAGGCGATTACCTCCTGGAATTTAAGGTCAACGCGCTTTAATGCCTTTTGCACCGAGATAAAATCTTCGTGGGCCTTCATTTCACTTTCAAGTTGCAGGCGCTCAGATTCACTATCCGGTTGTTTTATTAGTTCATAATCCAGAATGCTTTCTATTGTGATAGGTTTGTATTTCTGTTTTCGGAAGAATTGGTTGGCTTCGTTGGTAGCTATCTTGTAAAGCCACGATGAAATGGAAACGCCTCTCCAGGTAAAGGATCGGATTTTCAAAAACGCTTTAAGAAATGTTTCGGCAGCCATGTCTCGGGCTAAATCGTAATCACCTGTTCTACGGTAGAGATATCCGAAAATGGGTTTATAATAATGGTCAAACAGGGTCCCGAATTCCTCCTGACGGGATTGAATTCTCAACAGCAGTTCACGTTGCTGCGCTAACGTCATGAAGCCTGGTTACATTTCTATAATAATGCAAGCTACAAGATTTCGTTGCAGCGGAGTGGTCACGGGTTTGATTCAACCAGGTCGGGTGCGTCGAGGTCTTCAAGACTTTCGATTTTCCGGTTGAATGCCCGATAGATAATCGGGAAGACAAGCAAAATGAGGACCGTAGCAGTGATCAGACCTCCGATGATGACGACCGCTAGCGGCTTTTGACTTTCAGAACCTATACCTGTTGAGACCGCTGCAGGCAACAACCCGATAGAAGCCATGATGGCAGTCATCACTACCGGACGGATACGGCTTTTCACTCCCTCCGAGATGGCCTTGTTTAGTGTCATCCTTCCATGAAGATTTTTCTTAAAGACGGAAATAAGAATCACCCCATTTTGCACGCAAATCCCAAATAGGGCGATAAAGCCCACGCCTGCGGAAATTCCGAAATTAATTCCCGTCAGGTGCAAAGCAAGAATTCCCCCGATCAGGGCAAAGGGTACATTGACCAACACGATGGCTGCATCCTTCACATGGCCGAAAAGGATAAAGAGTAAAACGAAGATCGCAAAAAGACTGACCGGAACCACTTGCTGAAGGCGTTGCGTAGCCCGCACCTGGTTTTCAAATTCGCCAGTCCAGGTCATCGAGAATCCTTTCGGCAGTTTGACACTTTTTGCTACATTTTCCTGTGCTTCTGCGATGGTGCTTCCCAAGTCTCGTTCACGGACCGAAAACTTAATGCCGATGAACCGCTTGTTGTTGTCGCGGTAGACAAAGGCAGGGCCGGTTATCTTCTTGATGGTAGCGATTTCACCCAAAGGAATCTTGGAACCCCGAAGAGTTGGTACTTTCAGCTGAGCGATATCTTCTTCGGTCTTTCGATGCCCTTCCTGAAAGCGAATCCTGATATCAAACTTCTTTTCGCCCTCGTACATGATGTTGGCAGTTTTGCCGCCGATCGCCATTTCAATGACTGCCTGCGCATCGGAAGTGGTTACACCAAACACGGCCATTTCAAAGTCGTGGAGGAGAATTTGCATTTCCGGTTGGCCCACATTTCGCAGAATACCGGCGTCTTTTATCCCGGGCACGTCCTTAATCGCTTCCAGTACCTTGTTGGAAATCTCATTTAGTTTCCCCAGGTCATCGCCAAAGATTTTAACCGCGTTATTGGCGTTCATCCCCGCCACAGCTTCGGCAACATTGTCGATGATGGGTTGAGAATAGTTGTAGTTGATGCCCTGAAATTGTTTCAGCTCGGTGTCCATTTCAGCGATCAATTCATCAGTAGATTCCTTTTTTCTCCACTCTTCCTTGGGTTTCAGGTTTACTTGCATCTGCACGTAGTAAAAACCGCTGGGGTCCGTTCCGTCGTTGCTCCTTCCGGTTTGCGAAAGCACCCTGTTGACGGGTTGAAAGCCTCCAATCACCTTTCGCAATTCAGTTACCGTATTGACCGTATTGGAAAGCGAACTGCTCATGGGCAATTTTGCCTCCACCCATAACGCACCTTCGTTTAATTGTGGCAGGAATTCCGTACCTAACCAACGGGTTGAATAAAGGGTGGTGGCCAGTATCAGGCTGGCAACGCCGACACTGATGATTGCATGGCTATAGCACCAGTGAAACGCTTTTCCAATCACGTTGTTAAAGAAATTAACGACAGGATTGTTTTTCTCCCTTATGTTCTTGGTTAACAGGAGCGAAGAAAGCAAGGGGACCAAGGTGAGCGTAAAAAGCAAAGCGCCGAGTAACGCAAACCCAAGTGTATAGGCGAGCGGTGAAAACATTTTTCCTTCCACTTTCTGAAATGAAAAAATGGGGATGAGGGCTGTAATAATGATTAATTTGGAAAAGAAGACGGCCTTGCCCATTTCGCCACCCACCCTTTTGATCAAACCTGCCTTGGATAATTTATTGAAGCGCTCTTGGCCAATCTTGTGCGACAAATGGTCCATGGCAACAAAGATGCCCTCGACCATGACGACGGCTCCATCAATGATAATCCCAAAGTCAACAGCCCCCAGGGAGAGCAAATTGGCACTCATCCCTCTGAGGCTTAGGCAAAAGAAAGCAAAGAGCAGCGATAATGGAATGATGATGGCTACGATCAGCGTTGTACGCCAATCGGCCATGAAGAGGAAGACAATAACGGTGACCAGGATGATACCTTCAACCAGGTTGTGAAGTACGGTTCGCGTGCAATAGCTTATGAGGGTATCGCGGTCATAGAAGGTTTCCATTTTGACGTCATCGGGAAGCACCTTTTCATTGAGTTCTGCAATTTTTTCTTTCACCCTGGCCAATATGATCGAAGGGTTTTCGTTTTTTCGCATCACGACAATACCTTCAACCATATCATCGTCGGCATCCAGCCCGACTTGTCCGACGCGCGGCAAATTGTTTTCAACCACGGTAGCTACGTTGCGCACCAAGACGGGGCTGCCGTTCAGATCGTCAATGATGATATTTTCAATATCCTCGATGGAGGTAAGAAGCCCGATGCCACGAACCACAAAAGCTTGCCCGTTGCGTTCGATCACATCGCCTCCTACGTTGATATTGCTTCTATTGACGGCTTGGTATATTTCCAGGGGTGTGATGTCGTATTTGGTCAAAAGTGTTGGGTCAACTTGAAGCTCATAAATTTTCTCACGACCACCGAAGGCGACGACATCGGCAACACCCGAAACGGACCTAAGCTGGCGGTCGATCACCCAGTTTTGCAACGTGAGCAGGTCCCTGCTGTTTTTGGTCTTGCTGCGGATAACATATCTGAAAATCTCCCCAGTAGGACCATAGGGGGGTTGAATTTCTGGTTTCGCACCCTCTGGAAGCTCGACCGTGCGCAACTGGTTGTTCACCTGCTGTCTCGCAAAAAAATCTTCAACATCGTCTTCGAAAATGATTTTCATCACCGAAAGGCCGAACATCGTAATACTTCGCACGTTGGTCTTGCGCTGCACACTGTTCATGGCAACCTCGGTCGGGATGGTCACAAAGCGCTCAACTTCCTCAGCACTCCGGCCCGGCCAGCTGGTGACAATGATAATTTGGGTGTTCGTTACATCCGGGAATGCCTCAATGGGGATGTTGACGTAACTATTGATGCCAAGACCAAATAAGATGATAACAGAGAAAATCGTAAAAAACCTGTTCCGTATCGAGAACCCAATTATGTTGCGAATAAATTTATTCATCGCTAGTCGTTTAGGGCATCGTAAATAAACAACTGGTTTTTGGAGATCACCTTTTCTCCGGCCTGCAGCCCGCTGGCAATGTAGGTAGTGCCATTGGTTTGGTGTAAGATTTCCACAAGGCGGGTCTCGATGTTATTTTGAGCCTTGTAGACCATTACAAAGTTCCGGCTTTTGTCAAAGATGACCGCTGCCGTTGGAATGGTTGGATGTTTATGCTCGTCCTCGGTATAATGAATGACCACGGTGCCATTCATATCGGGCTTCAAAGCAAAATCCGGATTGGCCAGCTTAATCCGGGCCTTCATCGTTTTGGTCGTAGGATCAAGGACATTAAACACGCGATCGATCTTTCCTTCAAAAATGCGGTTCGGATAGGCAATTACTTTGATGGTCGCAGACAGTCCTTCATGGATCTTTGAAATGTCGGTTTCGTATACATTAGCCGAGACGTAAACGTCGGTGAGTTGCGCGATGGTAAAAACATTGTCCGATTTGTCTGAACGCAGTTGCATATCACGAGCGATGTTGCGTTCAATGACAAAGCCGGTGATAGGAGCTTTAATCACGTACTCGGCGGCTGAGGTGATACCATAAATCTTGAAGACTTCCTGAATTCTCTTCAGCTCCGCTTTTGCTTTTTCCAATTCCTTTTTTGCAGCAAGCAATTCTTTCTCGGAAGCCAGTTTACCGTTATAAAGGCCCTCGGCAATGGAAAGGTTTTTTTCCGAGACCGATTCATCACTTTGAGCATCGATCAGCTGACGCTCGTAATCAGCGATTTCACCACTTTCAATAACGGCGAGGACATCGCCTTTGTGCACATATTGGCCAAGCTCCGCGTTGACAGCCGATACATTGCCGCCAACAAGCGGATAAATGTCGACTAGTTTGTCTTCGTTGGCAGTAACTTTTGCCCCCAGCCGCAACTCCCTTACCACGGGTTCCATTGTTACTTCCGTTACCTCAATTTTATTGACCATGGTATCACTCAATACGAATTCAGTGGCGCCGGTATGGGAAGCCGGTCTTTGTTTACAATTATTCAGGAAGGCTAACATGGAAATAGCCATGGCCATGAAGCCGATGGCCCTCAATTTCGGGATGAAGGAACTCATTGTGGAGGGAAAAGGATGAGAAGATGGATTCACGTTTATTTTTTGAAATGATCGTTTGCTATTGTTTCGAAGGAGAACTCACTCTTGTTATAGGTATTAATTTTCAACGACCTGCGTGCCAACGCTGAAATTGAGATCATTCACACTATCGAGATATTGCCTCTTTAAGTCAATTAACTGCAAATTGGTGGTGATATAGATCCGCTGCTGGTCGATGAATTCCAATAAACTGATATTTCTTTTTTGAAAGTTTTCATTGCTGCTCGTGTTGATGGTTTTTAAATTTTGCAAGAACTCAGGCGTATAGGCCTGAAGCCCCTCCCTATTTTGAGTATATCTTTTGAAGGACGCCACCACCTCATTAGTGACTACACTTTTTTGAAGCTGGTAATTGTACTGAGCTTGCAGGATGTTGAACCTTGCTTGTTTCACACGCCCCTGGTTCCTGTCAAACAACGGCAAAGGAAACTCAAGATTGATTCCGGAATAAGAACGGACATAATTGCTGTTCAGGTCGATCGGTTGAACGCCGATCTTTACATCCGGAATGCTCAGCGACTGTTGTAGCCTTAAATTCCGATCCTGGAATTCGCGGCTAAGTTTGGCGAATTCGAGGTCAGGCCGGATATCAAATGCGTTGGCCACGAGCGAATCCAGTAACAGGCTGGGCGCCTGAAGGGGCAACTGTTGTGAAACATGGAGCAAACTATCGGCCGGCACTTGAAGAAGAATGCGCAGGGAAGCAAGCGCCTTCTCCTGCTCGTTTGCATTTTGAACAGCCTGGGCATTGACGGCCCGGTATTCCGATTCGAGACGCAACGCCTCGGCACCCGAGATGGCACCCAACCGAAGTTGCTCCCGGGTGCCGCGGATCAAATCATTGTAGCTGCTTAACACGGAGGTATACAGCGCCGCCTTGGCTTGCACCGCAGCAAGGGTGTTGTAGTTGATGCCCAGTTCATAGAGGAGACTTCTAAGCACATCCTGAAACTGCACTCTGCTCATGGCTACGTTGATCCTGGCGAGCTTCACGGTGTTCGTATGTTTGCCTGCAATGGAGAAAACCTGATCTACCTGAACCATGTACTGGTTCTTATAATTGAGATATTCTTTTTTTTCCTTGCTGTAAAACTCCTGGTTCCAGATGAAATAGGGATTGGGCCAGAGTTTTGCCTGGATCAACTGCGCTTCCGAAATATTAATATCATAAAATGCAGCGAGCAAGGTCAGGTTTTTTTTCATCAACCTTGCCCTTGCCTGTTGCACGGTGAGCACAGAGTCGCCCGGCACAGGACCCTGAGCGTGCGATGGAACAAGCAGCATAAGAAATAAACCAAAAGAGCAAATACCTTTTTTCATGTACACGGAAAAATGAAAAGCGAAAATGAACTACCAGGAGCGGATGATCCTGAACACAATCTAAATGAGAAGGCAACAGTGCAGCAAGAACCTTTGCCGGCACGAAGGAATGCAAGAAAGGTAATGTGGGTTGACCTTTCCGGAAAAACTAAAAATAGCATTGCTTTGAAAGTCCTCTATTCCAAGTTCACCAAGGTTGTTGGGGTCTTCCTGTTCCCGATCGGTCTCCTCTTCATTTTCTTCGCAGATGAAAAGGGAGGCCGACTGCGATGGGGCACTGGGAGTGAAGGCAATCTTCCAGGTGGGCTGTGGGGCGGCATTTCCAAAAAAACTGCCATTGATAATCAGGAAGACTACCAGGGACAATCTAAAGACAAGGCCTTTAAAACAGCTAATTTGAAACATTGGCTGCAAAAATATCGTAAAAAACGGATACGGAGGCCATTTGGGTTCTTAAATTAATGGTTATTTAGACGCCAAGGCACGCGCCGCGTCACTTAACAGGGTCTAAGTGTTCAGGTCTCAGTTTTCAGGTCTTAAGTCTCAGGTCTCACCCTAACCACCCATTAACCCCCGCAAGAAACTGGTGGGTGACATCCACACCTCAACACAACGCAAGTCAATCTACAATTGCCTGATACACCAGTTCCTTAAACTTGTCATCCAAATCGCCATGCGTGGTGGGATAGATCTGTTTGAAGATCAACGCAACGATCTTTTCTTTCGGGTCAGCCCAATAGGTCGTGCTAAAGATTCCACCCCATGAAAACGATCCGATCGAATAGGGGGACAGTTGATCATTCTTCGCCGTCTCTAACGCGAATCCCAAACCAAATTGGAAGGTGCCGCTGTTGTCCTTGAGCTGGTTGGTCAACATCAGTTCAATGGTCTTCCGTCCGAGGATTCTCTTACCGTTGAAGATGCCACCATTTAGATACATCTGTAAAAACCGGGCATAATCTTGTACCGTGGAACTCAGTCCTGCTCCTCCAGAATAATATGAGCCCGCCAAATCCGGATAATCAGGGTTGCGGTCTTTGTTGGCTACCACTTTTTTTACCATGCCGTCTTTTTCTTCATACAAAGTGGTGAGGCGGCCTTGCTTTTCTTTTGGCAAATAAAAGAAGGTGTCGTTCATTCCCAGCGGTTCGAAAATTCGTTTTTTGAAGAATTCATCAAGGCTCATACCCGAGACTACTTCTACCACATAGCCGAGTACATCTGTGTTCAGGCCATAGGTGAAGCGTTCGCCGGGCTGGTGCCGCAGTGGCTGACTCCCGAGTATTTTTATTTTTTCTCCGAGCCGGTCATAGGGTGTGCCAATGCCGCTGGGGACTTTTGCTTTCGCATAAATGGCTTTGAGTTCTTTACTGCCGATGCCAGGATAATCTATTCCGGATGTATGCGTAAGCAAGTGCCGGATGGTAATTTCACTTTTTGCAGGTTCGCTGGTGTAGGTACTGTCTTTCTCATTAAAGGAAACAAGGACTGTCGGGTTCTTGAATTCCGGGATGAACTTGGAGAGCGGGTCATCGAGCACCAGTTTCCCTTCTTCATACAAAATCATGATGGCAGTGCTGGTGATGGCTTTCGTTTGCGACGCAATCCTGAAGATGTCGTCCTTTTTCAATGCCGTCTGTTTTTCGGTGTCATTGAGGCCAAAGGCCTTGTGGTAGACAATCCTGCCATTGCGGGCGATAAGCACAACTGCGCCAGGAAACCATTTCTTAGCGATGTACCCGTTCACCACGTCATCAATCCGCGCCAGACGCTCGCTGGACAGGCCAGCTTCTTCGGGTTTGGAAAGAATAAGGGTCTGAGCAATGCTGAAATGGAGAATTAAAACCTGCAGCAGAAGGAGCAATGATTTTTTCATGTTTTGGGATTTAAGAAGTTTAAGATAATTCATTTCCGGCGTTTCCAATTTTCCTCCTCTAACGGAGTACGATTAGATTTCCTTGTGACTAAAATGAGGTTGGCCTTCTTTTTACAACCCTTTTACACTCATTCCCCCATCTACCATAATATCCTGACCGGTGATATAACTGGCTTTGTCCATCGCGAGATAGGCGGCGAGGCTGGCGACTTCTTCCGGCTGCCCCACGCGATTCATTGGTGTTCGCGCCAAAATCTTCTCCAGGCGTTCCGGCTGAGCGAGCATGCTTTCGGTCAGCGGCGTTTGGATATACCATGGAGAAATGGAATTCACCCGGATTCCAAAGGGCGCCCACTCTGCAGCGAGGTTGCGTGAGAGTTGAATGATCGCCGCCTTGGTCATGCCGTATGGCGGGCCGGTCTGTACATCAAACGATCCTGCCACGGACGCGATGTTGATCACACTGGCATGACCTGCACTCTTCAGGATTGGAAAGGCCATCCGTGTGATCTCTGTGGTGCTGAATAAGTTGATCTCGAAGAGACGCCTGTATTCTTCTTCGGTATAATCGATAAACTTTTTCCGGATATTGGTGCCTGCATTGTTGACCAGCACGTCCAGTCTTCCCCAGTTCTCGGTCATCTTTTGAATGAGCCGGGCCCGAAAATCCCGGTCGGTCACATCGCCGTCCATGGTGAAAAGATTGGCGGAGTTTCTCAACCGCCCTTGAACGATTTTGGTATCCCGTGCCACGACCAATACTTCTGCCCCCAGATCAAGGAATTCCTGCGCGATAGCAAGACCAATTCCCTTGGTGCCCCCGGTAACAAGGGCCTTTTTGTTTTGAAGCGTCCAACTCATTATTAAAGATCCTGTTTGATGACGAGCAGGTAATCCTCTTTTTCTATCGGAAGGTAGCCTTGCTCGTAGCAATAGTAATAAATAGCGCCGTCTTTTGCCCTATGGGTGTTGGTAAAATAACCAAAGTGAAAACCTTTCTGAGCGAGGCTCTCGCGGCTTACTTTGGTTTCTCCGGATGAGTTCAGCTCAGCCAATAGGCGCCGGTTCTTGCGCAACGTATGGTTGACGTTGCGCACATAGTTGGTCTGGTCGCAGTTGAGCCTGTTGTTAAAGGCCACGCGGCACAGGTCGCAACAGAACTTTTTGTCGGACCTGCCTTTGATAGGGTCTCCGCATTCCAGGCAGGATTTGATCTCGGTCATGGTTTGCATAAGGCAGCTTCTTCAGGAACGAAGCTCCTCAATATACGTTGACAAACGGTTACTCCCCGCAAGTCTATCGACCGGAAAACCTGACAAATTTCGACCGCGGATGCAATTGATTTCACTGATGGCGCTGAGCCCTGACCGCTGATTCAAGTGATTTTACTGATAACGCTGAGCACTGATTATCATCTGGTTTTTTTAGACAAAGTTTTATAAATTTGTTAAACAAATGATAAAGAAATAGGGAAAGAGCAATTTGAGATCGATTTAGAAGAAGGAAGTCAAGGGAGAGCACGAAGCAGATTTGTATGGAGTGTGATCAAATTTGTAAAGCCGGGGATTATCCTGCGGAACAAGTCTTCAGTTGAACTAAACCAGCTGTTTATGTTATTCAACCACCTCAAATTCGCCACACGTATTTTTCTCAAGGACAAATTTTTCTCGACGCTGAACATTCTCGGACTGGCGCTTGGGATCGCCGTAAGTATTATCCTGTTGCTCATCCTGCAAAACGATCTTACTTACGATCAGCATTTTGCCAATCACAGCAGAATCTTCCGCCTTGGATGCCACTATGAAGTAACTGGCGTTGACGAACAAATAGCGTATGCTGCGCGCGAGCTGGGACCTGTTTTAAGGGAAGAATTCCCCGAAGTACAAACTGTCGTTCCGGTAAAGTCGATGGAACGCACGCTCGTAAAATACGAGAGTAAACAGAACCTGAAAAGCTTTTATGAAGAAGATATCATTCACACCGACTCCACTTACTTTAGGGTGTTTAACCATGAGTTCATCGCCGGGAACGCAAAAAGCTGTTTGAGTGATCATCACAATATGGTGATAACAGAGTCCGCCGCCAGAAAATATTTTGGTGATGAAGATCCGCTGGGTAAATCACTTTTTATCGACAACGACAGCTGGAAAGTGACCGCGGTCATTAAAGACTTGCCCGAAAATACCCATCTCAAATTTAATATGGCGCTATCGGGTCTGCCGGATTTCCGCGAATGGTCAATAGGTAGACGCCAGCCTACCTCCGAAAAATTCTGGAACCCTGATATTTACATGTACCTGCTCGTGCCGGAAAACTACAATCCTCAGGACTTTTACAAGAAATGGCCTGCTCGATGCGCAAAGTACTATAAACAAACCGGCGATCAACTGGGGGGCAAGTATACTCCCATACTCGAACGCTTGACCGATATCCATTTACATTCAGACCTGCAGGACAGCGAGCCGCATGGTAACCTCGCCTTTTTGTACGCCTTTACGGGAATAGGAACACTGATCATCCTCCTCGCCTGCATCAATTATATGAACCTCTCCACTGCCAAGTCGATGAGCCGGGCGACGGAGATTGTGATTAAGAAAATAGTGGGATCGGGCAAAGGTTTGCTCGTCTTGTCTTTCTTAAGTGAATCGATTTTCCTTTCATTCATTTCACTGATGATAGCCATCCTGCTCGTTTTTCTGGTGCTGAACGCTACCCCGTTTAACCAAGTTATCGGCACAAACCTCTCACCAAATTTCGTTCACAATCCGCTATTACTCATGGGCTCCCTGGGGATTGCCCTTTGTATTGGCTTTGTCTCCGGATTGTATCCGGCGTTCTATCTCCCGTCCATGCCCACCGTCACTGCTCTGAAAGGAGCCTTTAAAAATAAACGATCAAGTCTCGTGTTGCGAAAGATCCTGATCACCGCCCAGTTTACCATCTCTATTTTTGTAGTCATGTGTACCCTTTTCATGCGCGAGCAGATCAACTTTGTCCGCAACAAAGACCTGGGGTTCGACAAAGACAACCTCCTGGTGCTGCCCATCCTGGATACTTTGGCATTCAATCATGTTCCGCA
>JBGPGZ010000089.1:0-11685 GCA_041484175.1 Cyclobacteriaceae bacterium
AAATCAACGTGTTGCGGACTATGCTGTCAATGGTAACAATCAGTGAGCCGGGGATCAAATGTATTTCGTTCGCCTGTGGTATCTCGGCAGTCAGCCGGAGTTGATCATGATTCTTGAAATTCAACAGGTGCACCAGGTTTCCAGCCGCTGCAAATTCTTCTTCCAGGCTTACAAGTTCTTTATGCCGGTTGACGAGGCTGTAGCGGTATATTCCCGCCAGGTAATCGATCTGCTCTTCGGCCACATCGGCGTCGTGATGGATGGTAAGGATCAGGCACTCCAGGCTCTCATAAAGCAGATCAGGGTTGATTTCACTTTTGAAAGAAGAGAAATCCGCTTCCACCTTTTCATGAAGCTTGGCCTCCTGCTCCATGCGCGATTTATTTTCGCGCTGAAGATAGAAATGGGAGAAATATAATATATTGTAAAGCAACCCGGAAATGCCAAAGACGATCAGGAAAATATTTAACTCTCCATACCCGATAGTAAAGCCAATCACCCAACGATAATAGGACGAGATGGAGAAGGCGACCAGTCCCAGCGATATCAACAAGGTGGCCGTCAGTTGAACGATTAACTTTCGTTGGAAATCCAATCCGTTGAAGTAGCGGTCCAGGACCCGCACGACCATTCGCATCGATTCAAAGGTGATATAGCTGAGCGCGATGCAGACATAAAGTTCCTGGTCGCTGAAGGTTTTATTAATGTCTTCGACGGTGTTGTTAATCAGCAGGATCAGCAGATAGATAAGGACTCCAAAAATCAACCCGGAGCAAATACGGAAAAAGGCGTTATGAATGAACAGTCTATTCATGGGGTCAGGCCAAATTCATCGGCGTCGCTTTCGGTCCAACCGACGGTGACTTAATGACCGGCAATTGAACGGTGAATTTTTCATCGTCTTTTACTACAATCTTTTCCGCTGTAAAAAAACGGTACCGGTTCCGGATATTGTCCAGCCCTACCCGGAAACTGGTATTGGGATGGATCGCCACGGTCTTGGTGCTGGTGACGTTGATAAAGGTGTTGTCCTGTGCGGAGATGTACACCAGCAAGGGCTGTTCTTTCGATATCTGGTTGTGCTTCACGGCATTTTCGACGAGCATCTGCAACGCCAACGGGGGCACGTGTGTATCCAGGAGGTTTTTCGGCAGATTGATCTCCAGCCGGAGATGGTGTTCATAGCGCACCTGGAGCAAATAATAATATGCTTTCACAAACTCCACCTCTTCCCGCAAAGAAACCAACTTTTGTTTTTGATTCGACAAAACATAGCGAAAGGTGTCCGCCATCCGGCGGATAAATTCTTCGGCCATTCTACTGTCTTTGTAAAGCAACGAAGAAATCGTATTCAAACAATTGAAAAGATAATGCGGGCTGATCTGGCTTTTGAGGGACTCAAATTGTAGCTCGAGTTGCCAACGCTCGGAGCGCAGTTGCTCAACTTGCGTAATGGCGTAGTAACGATAAGAAAAAAACCAGCCGTAAAAGATCTCATAAATGAAAGTCGTGATAGTAAAAAGAATCGAAAGTTTCCATAATTCCTCATCGTCGGCCTTCAAAAAGAAAATGCCGGCAAATAGCATGAGTGAGACGGCAATGGCAACGTTCACGATAAAACCCGTCAGGAACCGTAAAAGGAAATGGGTCTTCCATTTCAGGAGGCGATTGAGCAGCCGGTCAACCTGGTATACCACCAGCCCCAACAGGTTGGTGCCGGTCACGGCCAACAGGTATTTTTGAAACTGGAGCTCTAGGGAGGGCAATCTCCCAGTCTTGCTGTAGTGGAGGTACATAAAAAATAAAACACCAAGTACCGAACACGACAAAACCAGCAGAACGAATTTACGCATGGTGTCTTTGCTGACAATTTGCAGGAATGGGCGCATGACACTCGAAACTAAGAAAATTTTGGTGAAGAATGAGCCGCGGCTGGAACTTGGATGTACTATAAATTACCGGTGCAGAGGCAGTGACTCTTCTAAAATAGATCAAGAAATGCAAAACCCTTGTAAACCTTGAAACTTGCCTTGGTATCCTTGTAATTTCTGATTTAGTTCTCAATGGCCTTCATGGCCCGGCCGTAATAGGTCTCTGAGTCGATCTTCTTGGCAGCCGTATGATACGCTTCTTTCATGGCAGCGTCTCCGGCCTTCACGCGCGGTGCAGCATCGATCAACACTTCCGTAATGTAATGATCTGAACCGATGTTGGAGCAAGCTTGGAGGATACTGACGATCTTCGCATTGCTCAGGTTGCTGATTCGCAGCGCTTCTTGTAGCACGGTGGAGGCATAATAGTCACTTTCAATTCGCGATGCGCGGTCAATTAATTTCCTGAACGCTTCATCGTTCAGATCCTGCTTTAACACCTCGTCAAGAACCACTGTCATATAATGGTCTGAACTGATCGATGAGCTCATCTCTACGAGATTTTGGATCTGCTCGGAGGGCAATTTGTTTTTCAACAGGTTGGTGATCACTTCGGTTTTATAGTGGTCAGAGTCGATGTCTTTTACAGATTCCAGAACCCGCTGATAGGACGTAGAAGAGAGCGCCGTCTTGGCGAGCGCCTTATTCAGGACCACACTTTTGTAGTAATCCGACTCGATCGACTTGGTAGCATTGATCATATCGGCAACGGTCGCGTCCGTCAGATTGCTTTGCTTGAGCAACGTGCTGAGCACTTCCGTTTTATAATGGTCCGATTCCATTTTATCGGATGCCATCAGGATCGATCGTATCGCTTCGGGGGAGGCGATCTGGGTCCGGAGCGCCTCTTTGATCACTTCGGCCTTGTAATGATCGGAGTCCATTTTTCCACTCACGGCAAAGACGGCATCGGTAGCTTCCTTGTTGGTCAGGAATTTGGGAAGGTTCTTTTGCAGAAACTCAGCGAGATAATAATCCGAATCCAGCGTGGCGCCGACTTTGTTGACGATGTTGGCGTAGTCTTTTGCCTGAACATTCAATCCCATCAGTACGGTGGCATAGTGTGCTTTCACATAGTCGCTCTCCAGTCGTCCGATTTCATCGAGTACGGCATTGACTCCGCCTTGCTTAAAGAAACGGCTCACCCGGCTCTCTGCTCCGATCGTCGTGCTTCGCACCAACTCGGGGAGAATTTCATTCATCCACTTCCGTCCTTCAGGCTCAAATGGAATAGAAGTCCGGCCTTCGTAGTATTCACGCTTGAGCGAGCTCCCCTGAGGCGTTATGATAAGGGTCCGTTTGCTGCCGAAAACTGTTTTATTGATTTCCAGATACCCGTCGGCTGACATACTTTTGATGTCTTTGTCGTCATCGGTGAGTTCGATCTTGCCGCGGACTTCCACGTTAAAGCTGGAATAGCCATTCGAATGATTCCAGACCGTTTTTTCAGAGTCCCTCCTGGAGGAAACACTGATCTCTTGTCCGACGGTAAAACCGGAATAAAACGTAATCGCAATAAACAATACAATCATTTTGCAGGCGCCAACTTTCATAATGGGATAAAGTTTCTTCTATGAACGGTACAAAGCTGTCCATAGGACATGCCTTTCACAAGGCTACCGTCATGAGGTGTGGAAAAAGTGTAGTGAAGTGAGGATGTTTCAATCGCTGTTGATAAGCACTTTATAAATCTCGAATTGCTGCGATTCTCCTTCCGGCACGATCAGTCCGGCGTAATCAAGCGTGTATTTGTTAATGTTTAGCGCCAGGACAGAAGAAAAGCGGGCAAGCGCGTAAAGCGCACCGGGAGGTACCAGCGAATGAAATCCCATTAGTCGCTGGTGGCTGCCGGCGCTGAGCCTTTTGCGCTCCTGATGGGGAACCGGTTCAAGCAGGGCAGGGTTTGCATACAGGCTAATCCGGAGTTGGGGAATCTTACGAAGCTTCGTCATCATTTCAAGCACGATCTGGGAAAGCTCGATGGCCCCCAGGACGGAATTGAACGAGGCCACCAACGCGTCCTGAACTTCGAAAGTCACCGGCGCCAATACAAGCAGCTCCATTTTCTCCTGAACCGATTTCCAGAGTCCCTGCTGCTCAGTTTTCGGAACCTGCGGCAGGTCGGCGCATACCATAAAAAGGACTGGCCGGTCGATTGTTTTCTTTACTTCGGCGCGCTTTGATCCCGGTATTGAGACGGTTGAATCCTGGTGGTTCAAAAAATTATCAGGATTGACATTGACATGCCGGTCGGGATGCGGCCAAATACTAAGAGTATCACGCGTTCCTCCTTCCTGCCTGTTTAAGTCCGTCTCGGACAACACCGTCAGCAAACTGGGCTTGGCATGATTCATGGCGCTGCGGATCACTGCCGATCCAAAGATCACGCTGCTTTGAAAAGAGAACAGATCATCGTAGCCGGCGTAGGCATCTTGCGTGATGAAGGTGACTGGAAATTTGCTTGCAAGTCTTTCAAAGCGCTCCACCCAAGGTTCTCCCGCAAAGAGCAGGCTGGTCTGTATGAAATCCTCTTTTGCAAATGGCAGCCACACACTTACCTCGCCTCCTGCCTCGGCCATCGCCTCGGCAAAAAGAATGTCGCTTCCACAGGCGAGGGAGCTATACCCTATTTTTACATTCATTGTTTTAATGGCGCTGGCAATCGCTTCCTTGACCCGACCTTCGATTGAAGCCGGAAAGCGGGGCCGAACGCGCGAAGGATGGTCAATCATGTGGCCGACAAAAGCGGCGACACCGGGCGGACTAAAAACATTGAGTACTTCCTTGGGGACGGCCAAGTAGTGATTCAACAACCAGAGTTGATTGTATACGCTGTTGATTTTTCCCCAGTCTGTGCCAGCCAGCTTTTTCGCCTGAAAATAATAATCGATCGCCTTCTCACGGTTTTTTGAAAGCAAGTGAGCTTCTCCGAGGGTGGCAATCTCCCAAAACCCGGGTGGTGAATTTTCCAGCAATCGAATTACCTCTCCTGCTATCTCGCGCCCGCGGCTCGCCTGACCCGCAATGGCTGACATCGTGGCGGCATTGATGCCGGTGTAGTAATTTTTGGTCGTCGAAAAATTCCTTACATACGTGTCCCGGGAGAGGATTGCGTATTTTGTGTTTTGATCCTTTTTGAACAACTCCTTGTAGACGCCGCCGAGAATTCCCGCTGTCTCCGGATCTTCGGGGTACTGGTGGTACAGGGGCTCCAGGTACTCCATGGCCGCCAGGGGTGCCCCCGACTTGGACATGGCCATCGCAAATAATTGTGATAGCCGCAGATCTGCCGTGCTCTTCAGCGCTTCTTCAGCCAGATTGCGGGCCTCAAAGTTCCGCCCCTGACCAATTAGTTTTTCAATATGGTGAATAAGGTCGGACAAGATCATTTATGTTCTTACGTGATGGATGCAGTCGGGATCCATGTATCCATCGAGTCAACTTTCGACTCTTTGCGACGCAGGAAGTTAACTACAGCGAAAGTAATTATATTTACCAAAGATCCTAAGCATGAACTGGCTTGACGGAAAACGACTCGTAATTATCGGAGGAACAACAGGCATCGGTCTTTCGGCGGCGCTGGCGTTCGTGCGGGAGGGCGCGCACGTTGTGGTTGTGGGTATGAGCTCAGATAGCTCAGATCATGTAGCACTCCTGTTAAAAGAAAATGGGATCTCTCTATCGGGAGATGCTACCAAGGAGGCGACTGCTCCGCGGGCCATCTCCGTTTGTATTGAAAAGTTCGGCGGCTTTCATGGACTCTATCACGTGGCAGGTGGCAGCGGCAGAAAATGGGGCGACGGCCCACTGCATGACATGACGCTGGATGGATGGAATAAGACACTTGAATTGAACCTCACTTCCCTTATGTTGTCGAACCGCGCCGCCGTCAACGCTTTTATGAAAAACAAAACGGCCGGTACGATCTTAAACATGGGATCAGTATTGGGCCACGCTCCGTCACCAAAACACTTCGCCACGCACGCCTATGCCGCTGCCAAGTCGGCTATCATCGGATTTACAAAGTCGATTGCCTCCCATTACGCACCTCAAAACATTCGCATCAACGTCCTGGCACCGGGCCTGGTTGAGACCCCCATGGCGCTGCGGGCAGCGCAGGATGAAACGATACAAGCATTTATTAGAACAAAACAACCGCTGGATGGCGGCCGCATCGGAGTTCCGGCCGACCTGGATGGGGCCGCTGTTTATTTCATGTCAGATTATTCTAAATTCACGACCGGCCAGGTTTTCGTTGTGGATGGCGGTTGGAGCGTAAGCGAAGGACAATTTTGACGATTTCCGGATGAGAAAAATTGCCATCGGAATTGATTTAGGAGGTACCATCATCAAAGGCGTCCTTATCGATGAGTTGGGAACCGTCCTGGCAGAAGACCGCAAAGAAACCCACGGGCAAGATGCCGCTTATTGGAAGAAATCAGTCGCCGGCATGATCGACCATTTGGGAAAGCAGACCCGGCAAACTGTTGATATTATTGGTTTATCGGCACCGGGCCTCTCCGATGAACAAAACAGTTGCATCGCATTTCTTCCCGGTCGCTTATCGGGACTGGAGAATTTTATTTGGTCCGACTTCATTGGCCAAAAGGTCTTCGTTCTCAATGATGCAAAAGCCGCGCTAATGGCTGAAGCGGCCTTTGGTGCAGCCAAGGGGATCCAGCATGCCGTGCTTTTTACTTTGGGAACGGGGGTAGGAGGTGGGATTCTGATCAACGGGCAACTTTATCAAGGTCAGTATCAAATGGCGGGACATGTCGGGCATCTTTGTGTGGATGCTTCAAGTGAAGAGACCGGTATTACCGGAACGCCGGGCACCCTGGAAGAGGCCATTGGCAACAGCAGCGTGAACAGAAGATCACATGGAATTTATTCCTCGACAATGGAATTGCTTGATGATCATCGAAAAGGTGATCCCTTTGCAACCTGGTTATGGCTTTCTTCTGTGCGCAAACTAAGCCTTGCCATCGCCTCGGTTTGTCATGTGCTGTCACCGGAAATGGTCGTCTTAAGCGGAGGCATCACACAGGCCAATGAGGATTTGATGAAGCCCCTCAGAAAATTTCTGGCGCTGTATCAGTGGAGGCCCGGTGGAAAGGAAACCGTCGTTGTCTTTGCGCGATTTGCCGATCTGGCCGGGGCCATAGGAGCTGCTGGATTTGCCCTGACGAAAATAAAATAAATCATTCCTCATGACTGTCATTCAAGATTATCTTACCCAATGCAAAAGCATCCTCGATGGAGTGTCGAATCAGGAACCGGCCATCCGGCAGGCTGCAGAATGGTTTTCTAAATCGATTTTGGCAGGCCGCATGGTCCATGTATTTGGGTCAGGCCACAGCCGGATCATGGTGGAGGAAATGTGGCCGCGGTATGGTTCATTTCCCGGATTTAATCCCATCGTCGAATTGTCTTTGACCTTTCACAATCTGGTTGTAGGCGCCAATGGACAGCGGCAGGCTATGTTTCTGGAAAATGTTTCCGGCCTGGCCGAGAGAATCCTTCGTAACTTCGATATCACCCTGGAGGACAGCGCCCTGATCATTTCTTCCAGTGGTTCTAATGTCGTGCCGATCGAAATGGGGGAACAGTTTAAAAAGCGCCATGTAAAGGTCGTGGCCCTTATAACGAAAGCACACGCTGAAAAAACAAGAAGCAAACGCAGCGACGGGAAAAAACTAAGCGACTTTGCGGATCTGGTGTTGGATACAGGCGCACCGGTGGGGGACGCCATGGTAAAAGTCCCAGGCCTGGATACGCCCGTGTCTCCCGGCTCTACGGTGGGGGGAGTTCTGGTAATCAATTCGATCAAGGCCGAAGTGGCACGACTTCTCACCGACGCTGGTTCGCCGCCGAAGGTATTGAGTAGTGAAAATGTCGTCGGTGCGCAGCGGGCCGTTGAATTATTTGAAAGCGCTTATGACGAGCATGCCCATCGCCTTGCAAAATTGTATGAGCGCATCGGAGAAAAGAGATAGTATAACGATATCAAAACAAGACGTATGCAACCCATACCCATTCGCACAACGGTCATCGGCAGCTACCCTTTTCCTGGATGGCTGGAATTTGCGGCGAAGAATTTGCATGAATTTGGGAATGCCGACCGTGAAGAATTAATCGAAGATGCTGTAATTGCGGCCATCCACGATCAGGTTGCAGCAGGGTTGGATGTGATCACCGACGGCGAACAAACACGACTGGATTTTAACCTTTCTTTTTACGGGTACTTGAAAGGAATTCGGGAGAATACGGATGAGTTGCGCAAGTGGGGACCCGCTGCGCATGATCAGCGTGGAAAAAATTCAATTATTGACTCCATCACAGCGCCAGCAGGATTAGGAGTCGTCAAAGAATTCAAGCGGTTGCAAAAATTGGCTCCCACCGGCCCCGTCTTAAAATCAAGTGTTCCGGGACCTTACACGCTCAGCGGGCGGTTGCTGCCGAATGAAAAATATAAAGACCGGTATGCCATCACCGAGGCCTTGCTCCCTTTTGTGAAAAAAGAACTGGAGGATCTCGTGGCAGCAGGTTGCCAGGAGATAACGGTGGATGAACCGTCAATGAGTTGCTATGCCTATAAAGAAGACACGAAGCGATTTGTTGACATTTTCAATCGCACGGTCATTGGAGTTTATGGCAAGTGCAGGTTATCAACGCACTTGTGTTTTGGCAATTTCAAAGGCAGGCCGGTTGGATACCGGAGCCTGGTTCCCATGCTTCCCGATTTTCTGGACCTCACCGTCGACGAAGTACATATCGAAATGGCAAACCGCGAATTCTCTGAAATTGAATTGTTGAAGACGTTTGCCGGGAAAATGGACGTAGCCGTTGGAATCATCGACGTCAAAAACTACTATATTGAAACGGAAGAAGACGTGATCGCCCGGATACGCCGCTGCCTGAAGTACGTTCCTGCGGAAAAATTGGCCGTCGCACCGGATTGCGGATTAAGCCAGACGGCACGGTGGGCCTCCCGGCAAAAACTCATCAACATGGTGAAGGGTGCAAAGAAAGTACGAGCAAGCTTGTAGATGTCAACTTCCCTCATTCCTGCATTTTGCAAAGGAGAATTGCTTCAACGCCAAATTCACAGGGCAAGAAAAAATGGTGGCCCCGATGCTTTTGATATCTGGTGGCTTGGACAAAGTGGATTTCTGATCCAATGGAATGGAATTTGCATTTTGTTTGATCCCTACCTCTCCGATTCACTGACACGTAAATACGCCAGCACTGATAAACCGCACACGCGCATGAGTGAGTTGGTCATATCCCCGGCGCAACTGGATTGCGTTGACATTGTAACTTCCAGTCATAACCATACGGACCACCTGGACGCCGATACCCTCCTTCCGCTATTCGCGGCAAATCCTGATATTCAATTCCTGATTCCAGAGGCCAACCGGGATTTTGTTACCGAACGGGTGCAGCGGGCGTTTACTTTTCCAATCGGGCTAAATGATGGAGAAAAAATTGAAATCAAGGGAGTTTCATTTCACGGGGTACCCTCCGCCCACAATACGATTGAACGCGATGAACTGGGACGGTGCCGGTACATGGGTTATGTAGCCAGTTTTGGAAGATGGAAAGTCTATCACAGCGGAGATACCTTGTGGTACGACCACATGGTTGAATTATTAAAACCATTTCAGGTTGATGTTGCCTTCTTGCCGATCAATGGAAATGTGCCAGCCAGGCGCGTGGCGGGAAACCTGAATGCTGAGGAAGCCGCCCGGCTTGGCAAAGAAATCGGAGCGCGGCTCGTGATACCCCACCATTATGATTTGTTTGAATTCAACACGGCTGATCCGCACGACTTTGCATCTGCTGCTGAAGAATGTCAACAGGCGTTTGTTATTTTAAAGCTTGGAGAACATTGGAGCAGCCAGGCAATGCAGCGCTAAGTTAATTTCGAATTACGGAATTGCGAATTCACTTGTTGTTTGTAATTACTTTCGCCCGTAATTCGCAATTGAGCATTTATTGATCATTCATTGATCATTCATAATTGTATTACAACGCTTTCCTCAACATCTCAATACTCTTTGGTACTGCGGTGAAAGCGTTTTCTTTTCCTTCAAATTCCAATGAAAGATAGCCTTGATAGTTTACCTTTTTCAAGATGCCGATGATCCGGGGATAGTCCAAATCGAGCGAGTACCATTCGCCGCCACCGTAGTAGGTTTTTGCTTGCACGAAACTGGTGAAAGGCGCGATCATTTCCAGTTTGGCATATGGGTTCTCCAGAAAATTGCCGGTGTCCATTAATAATCCAAGCCAGGGAGAATCAATCGCTTTCAGGATTCGCAATTGTCCTTCGGGTGTGGAACATAGACCCCAGTGATTTTCGAGTGCCAACAGCACGCCGTATTCTTCCGCTTTGGGCAGGCATTGCTGAATACCGTCGATGCACCATTTGAATCCGTCATCTTCGGTGTAGCCCGGCAAGATGGGCTCTATTCCGCGATTCTTCATCAGGTCATCAAATGACTTGATCGTATTCCATCGACCGGAGTTTAACCTCAGACACGGTATCCCCATTTTTGCCGCAAGTTCAATGCACCTTTTGGTATGGTCTGTTTCCTTTTTCAGGAATTCTTTGTCGGGCGAAACAAAACTCTGATGAATGGAAAGGCAGGTGAAAGCAATCCCGTTGAGGAAGGCATGTTTTTTTAGTTTCTGAAGGTAGGCATTGTCCTCGCTCTCCATTTGACGATGCAGAATATCGATGCCCTCCACACCGAGTTTGGCAGCCTCATCGATCACCGTTTCGATCGGAAATTTCTTTTCCTTAAAATGCCAATAGGAGTACGACGAAATACTCAACTTGATGCGGGATTTACCCTGGATCTTTTCCGCCTGAACGAACTCAGGGATCATGGTGGAGGCCGCAGCGGCCATCATGCTGTTTCTGATAAATGACCGTCTGGAAGATTTCATCCTAATAGATTTTTGTAAACTGGATCCTGTCCCATGAAGTAAAGATAAAACTTTGTGGCTGTTAAGTTATCCTTCTGTAATCCAATTTGAAATGGGTCCGGATTTCTCTAACTTTCTGAGACACCGTCACATTATTTCAAAATGTCCACCATCATTGCTTCGGAAAAAATAAAGAACGCATTTGAGCGTACGGTAAAGGCATTATCGCTAAGGCCGTCGCTGGGTCTCGGTACTGGGAAGTCAAAAGCGCGCATTAGTAACGGTCTTACCTGCGAGATTGAAGAAGGTCCATGGCGTTTGGTAGCGGATATGCCCGAACAAGTGGGTGGCAATGCAGCGGGCCCGACACCCGGTGTCTATGGACGGGCTGCGCTGGGAAGCTGTTTGGCGATCGGCTATATGATGCAGGCGGCAAAGTTGAGTGTACCCATTTCGTCATTGGAGGTAGAAGTGCACGCCGACTATGATGACGGCGCCCTGTTCGGAGTTACAGCCGTGCCTCCGGGCTACCTGGAAGTGCGCTATGTCGTAACCATAGAAAGTGATGCGCCACACGCTGACATCCTGCGCGTTTTGGATGAGGGAGATGCCCGCAGTCCCTATCTCGATGTTTTCGCCCGCTCCCAGAAGTGCGTTCGGGAAGTGAAGATAACCGGTAATCGGTGATCGGTGGAGCTGCTCACTGGTCATTACGAGATGCAGTTACAAAGCCAACTTGGTTTTCTTGCAAACCAATTACCAATTACCAATGACTAATGACTAATGACTAATTTATGGACTCACGATTACAAAGGCGGGT
>JBGPGZ010000090.1:0-11603 GCA_041484175.1 Cyclobacteriaceae bacterium
AGTTATAAACCACACTTAGGAATCCGATCATCACAATCCCCGCAAAGCAAATGGTAAGTGCCACCTTTTCATACCAGGAAGAGGACAAGGCAGGAATAGGGGTTTCATTTTTGTTAATGAACATCGCTTTTACCACCAATAAGTAATAATAGAGCGACACCGTGGCATTCACTACAGCAATAAAAACAAGTAAGTACATGCTTTTGGCCGCGACCGCCGTGAACAGGAAGAACTTACCAAAAAAGCCCGCCACGGGGGGTATGCCTGCTAATGAAAACAACGCCAGCAACATGATCAGGCTGAGGCGAGGATTCGTGGAGTAAAAGCCGTTGAAGTCGTCCATGCTTTCCTTACCGGTGGCGTTGACCACGATCGACAACACGCCGAACACCGCAAGATTAGACAAAGAGTAAATGAGCATGAAGTAAACGACCGTGTTCATCCCCAATGCATCTCTGTTAACAAACCCCAACATCATAAATCCGGCTTGGGTGATGGAAGAGAAAGCCATGAAGCGTTTCAGGTTTTTCTGCCGCAAAGCAAACAGGTTACCGACTACCATGGTGGTAATCGATAAAAAATAAGCGGTCATCGACCACACCGCATGATGATGGTTGAATACCAAGTAAAGCACCAGCATGAGCGTGAACAAGGCAGCACCTTTGGAGACCACCGAGAAATAGGAAGTGACCTGCAAGGGTGAACCCTCGTACACATCCGCCGTCCACAAATGGAAAGGAACCAATGAAAGTTTAAAGCCCAATCCGGCCATGAAGAATATAAGCGCAAAAACCGACAAGGTGCTACTGTCGGTCAGCAATGCCATCTCGGAAAAATGCAATGTTCCGTATATTCCGTAGAGGAGGGAAATTCCAAAAAGCAATACCGCTGAGGATACAGCCGAGGACATCAGCAATTTAATCCCCGCTTCGGCTGAGCGTCGCAACTTCTTGTCAAAGGCTGCCAGTATGGTCAGCGGAAGCGTGGCCAGTTCAAGCCCCAGGTAAAGCATCAGGAAGTCTCCGGCAGAGATCATGAAGTACATGCCCAGGAGCGTGGAGAAAAGCAACAGAAAGAAAGCGCCCGTCTTTGACCGGTTTTCTTCTTTGTTGAGCCATCCAGTTGATTGCAGCAGAATGATCAGGGTGGAGACGTTGAGTATATTCTTCAGCAGCGTGCGCAGTTCATCATGGATATACATGTTGCCAAATAGGCTCGCGGCCGGCGATGGAGCGAAACCAACCGCCGTGATGACGCCAAAAAACAGTAGCGTAGCTTGCACAACCTTTAGCTTATTTTCCTTCACCGATAGATCGGCTATGAGCTGATATAAGATCATCACGGTCAGCAGGACTTCCAGGCGCATAATTGACAGGGTGGACCAGCTCATTGCGTTAGTTTGTTATAGCGTGAATCATCTGAGTCAGCGACCCATGGATCAGGTTGGATAACCAAAATGGGGTTATACCAATGATGGCAATAGATGCTACAAGGGTAACCGTACTCAGTTTTTCAAACCATTGTGCGTCTTTTAACTCCAGGAAGTGATTGTCCTTGATGGGGCCGAGCAGTAAAATTCCCACTACCCGCAAAATGTAAACGGCTGTGATGACGATCGAGGAACAGGCCAGGATCGTCGCCATGCGATGGAAAGTGTCTGTATGCTGGAATGATCCTACAAAGATGGTCATCTCGGCCACAAAGCCGCTCAATCCGGGCAAGCCCAGAGAGGCCAAGCCTGCGATCACATAAACTACCGACAGAAAGGGAATCACTTTCATCAGCCCCCCCATTTCATGGATCATGCGCGAGTGGGTACGGCTGTAGATCATGCCGATCAAGGCAAAGAAAAGAGCGGTCATTAGGCCGTGAGAGATCATTTGAAGGATAGCTCCGGTCGTGGCTGTTTCGTTCATCATCAGCAAAGCAAAGAGCACGAGGCCGCAGTGACTTACAGAGGAATAGGCATTGATGTATTTCAGATCTTTTTGCCAAACGGCCCCGAATGCTCCATACACCACACTGATCGTGGTCAGGATAATAAATATCCATGCAAGGGAGTGAGCGGCTTCCGGAAGCAAATACAGTGCTACGCGAAAACATCCGTAACCGCCAAGCTTCATCAGCACCCCCGCATGCAGCATCGACACGGCGGTAGGAGCCGAGGCGTGACCATCGGGTGACCAGGTATGCAATGGAAACAGGGCACCCAAAACGCCAAAGCCGATGAATATGAAAGGAAAGAAAAACAGCTGGGTCGATAGCGGGATACTAATTTTGGCGATTTCGGTCAGGTCAAAAGTAAGCCTGCCACCGCCAGGCGCCGAATTAAAATAGAGGCCCAGCAATCCTACGAGTAATATAGCCGATCCGCCCATGAGCATCAGGGTCAACTTCATGGCCGAGTATTCTTTTGGCCCGCTGCCCCAGATGCCAATGAGCAAATACATCGGTATGACGGCCAGCTCATAGAACAGAAACATCGTGAACAAATCCAGCGAGATGAAAAAGCCGAATACGCCACCGGCCAGGATAATCAATGAGATGAAAAATTCTTTCGTCAGGTACTCCACTTGCCAGGAGGCGAATACCCCTGCAAAAGTCACAATGGAAGTCAGGAGGATCATCGACACGGAAATGCCATCGACTCCCAGTTTCAGTTGGATGTTGAATGATTCATACCAGGTAGCGGCCGATACAAACAGCATGGCATCTGTATTGCCGGAGTTTCTTTCCCGGAAAAAAAGATAAAGAAGAATAAAAGAAAATATCAGCTGCGCGCTCATACCGATGGCCGCGACCCACCTTACTTTGGTGATATCACTCACCAGGGCGATGCCCACGATCGTGAGCAGGGGGATGATCAATAATATGAGAAGTAGGTTCATGATCATTCGTTAGGTTAGATACAGGATCATCAACGCCAGGAGCAGAACACCTGAGGTAAAATACCAGATATACCATTGAACTTCGCCGGATTGCATTTCCTTGATCGCACCGGAGAAAGACACAGTCGAGTTCCCAATCAGATTCATGGTGCCATCCACGATATGGCGATCGAACCAGGCCGCCGGACGCGAAATGAGCTGAAAGACCACCTTGTGTGTGACAAACAAGTACACCTCGTCGACGTAGAATTTCCGGTAAGCCATCGTGTAAAAAGCCTTCAGACTTTTAGCGATGGTTTCCGGTCTGGAATTCTTGCGGTAATACAACGCTGCTGCCAAACCAATACCTGCCAGGGCGATTAAGACAGAGGGCACAGCAATCATCGGATGAAACTCAGTGGCCAGTGGGCGGCCATCGCTTGTCACCAGTTCATGAAAAGGAACGAAACCGGAAAAGATCGACATGACCGCAAGGATGAACAAAGGAATCGTCATCGTTGACGGTGACTCGTGCGGGGTGTGATGATATTCCGGATTGCTGTTCCAGAAAATATTGAAGTACAAGCGGAACATGTAGAAGGCGGTGATTCCTGCCACCAGCCACTGCACGGCAAAGATGATCTTGTTGTGTTCGAAGGCCGCGACCAGTATTTCGTCTTTACTGAAGAATCCGGAGAAGGGAGGAATGCCGGCAATCGTAATGCAGGCAACCAGAAAGGTGATGTGTGTGACCGGCATGTACTTTCTCAGGCCGCCCATTTCCGTCATGAGGTTGTTGTGCACGGCATGAATCACGGAGCCTGCACCCAGGAATAACAATGCCTTGAAGAAGGCGTGGGTGAACAAATGGAATAGGGAAGCCATGTAACCCAATCCAGCCTCATTTCCGTAACCCGATACACCCAGCGCTACCATCATGTAACCAATCTGTGAAAGTGTGGAGTATGCCAGCACGCGTTTGATGTCGAGTTGTGTACAGGCGATTACGGCTGCAAACAGCGAGGTGAAGCTTCCGACATAAGCGATCACATCCAATGAACCCGGAGAGGAAAAGTGGTAAATCGGAAACAACCTGGCCACCAGATAAACACCGGCTACTACCATCGTGGCGGCATGGATCAAAGCTGATACGGGAGTAGGACCTTCCATTGCGTCGGGCAGCCAGATGTGCAAGGGAAACATGGCCGACTTGCCTGCACCACCCATGAAGATAAGCAGCATGGCCCACGTCGTAACAGACAGGCCCATGAACATGGCGGTTACAGGTTGAGCAATTACAGGACCATGCTGGTCCGTAAGCCTGGCAAAATCGAACGTGTTGGTATTAAAGGAAAGAATCAGAATACCAATCAAAAATCCTAAATCGGCAAAGCGGGTCACGATAAAAGCTTTCTTCGCTGCAGCCACAGCCGATGGGCGCTCATAGTAAAACCCGATGAGCAGGTATGAGGACAAGCCTACCAACTCCCAGAAAATATACATTTGGAAAATGTTGGTGGCCACCACCAATCCCAGCATCGAGAAGGTAAAGAAGGAGAGGAAGGCAAAGTAACGGGCAAACCCTGCCTCTCCTTTCATGTAGCCCAGACTATAAATATGGACCATCAGCGACACCGTGGTGATTACGACCAGCATCATCACCGAAAGTGGGTCTAACAGAATTCCCAGGTGGATAATGAGATCATCGGTGAATGAAAGCCATGTTAATTGAGAGGCTTCTATTGCTTGGTAGGCTTCACCGGTTCGATGGATGAAGTAATTGAATGCAGTTACATACGCGAGCACCGTGATGATGAATAATCCGGAAGTGCCCAGCAAACCGGAAAGGTGAGGCCTCCAGCGGCTCCCCAACGAACCAATAAGCAGAAAGATCAGGAAGGGGAGAACCAGAATAAGGATTGTATAGGAAAAGTCCATAACCTGCTAGTGTTTCAGCTCGTCAACATCGTCCACACTGACTGTGGCAAACTGACGGTAGATATTGATGATCAGTGAAATAGCGATCGCCGCTTCAGCAGCGGCAATGGCCATCACAATCAATGCGAAGAAGTGTCCTTCCAACCGGTGTGGAAACAAGTAATGATTGAAGGCCACGAAATTGATGTTCACTGCATTCAACATCAGTTCAATCCCCATCAACATCGTGATCAGATTTCTGCGGATGAGCACGCCCATCAGCCCTATAAAGAAGACAATCGTACTTAGCACAACCAGGTAATCAAGTGGTATTTCAGCCTGGAGATTCATATTTTGTTTTTTCGCGCGATAAAGATGGAACCCACCAAAGCTGCTAATAACAAAATACTGATCACCTCAAATGGCAACGCATATCCATAAACATCAGTACCCAGCAACTGGCGGCCCACCGTTCGCATATTGGTGCTGATCGCAGGCTCTTGCGACGGCTTGAAAGCGAATTGCAGAATGGTAATGGTGGCCAACACGATACCCCCCACGGCAGTTACGGCCCCGGAGAGTAAGTGACTCTTTTTCGGAGGGTCAAGTTTGCTGTTGATTTGACTGGTTAATAGAATGGAAAAGATGATCAGCACCACAATGCCACCGGCATATAAGATCAGTTGAACGGCCGCTAGAAATTGAAAGTTCATCATGTAATACAATCCGGCCATGGCTACCAGCACAAATAGGAGATGGATGGCGGCACGCAGAATTTTCCGGCTTGCGATGGAGAGAATGGAGAACACTACAATGGCCGTGGCCAGTACGAAGAATATGATTTTAGGTCCTGTCATTCCTTTACAACTTTGCACGTTGAGTCCGGTTGATTCAACACTTTGGTAAGCTTACCCTTGTCAAAAACAGCATGCTCAAATTTCTGGTCGAACCTAAGCGCATGCTCATCGCAGGCCGGCACGCAAAGGCCGCAGAACGAACACGTTTCCAGGTGATAGATGTATTGGTCCAATATTTTCTTGCTGCGGCCATCGGCTCCCTCTACTTTCTTATAAATTACTTCAATCGATCCGTTGGGGCATTTTCGCGCGCAAGTGTTACAGACATTGCAGGAGTGTTGATTGTTTTCATCGTGAATGAGCATCAGTTCTCCTTTGAACTGGTCAAACATCTTCAGATCCTTGCGGTTCTCCGGGTACTGTTGTGTAACTATTTGGCCTGGCCTGACAAAGTAGGATCCCGTTACTCTCATTCCACGTAGCAGCGACGCTGCGCCATCATAGATTTCATGAAAGTAAGTGCCGACTTTCTTTATCGTTGTCAGAAATGCCATTCCATCAGGGTTAAGAATGAGATCAAAATCAGATTCATCAGGTTAATGGGCAATAAATATTTCCACTCCAACGTCAGCAATTGATCGATGCGCAACCGGGGAAATGTCCACTTGAACCACATCATCAGGTAAATAACGAACGCCGTCTTTCCAAAGAACCAGAACACCGGCGGAATAAAATCCATGATGCGATTGAACCCGTGCCAGTGGAAAAGGTGAAAGGGAAGCCAACCTCCAAAGAATAGTGTGGTGGCGATAGCTGCGATGATGAACATGTTCATGTACTCAGCTAAAAAGAAGAACGCGAACTTGATGCCGGAATATTCTGTGTGAAATCCTGCCGTCAGTTCAGATTCGGCTTCCGCCAGATCAAAAGGGCCCCGGTTGGTTTCTGCCGTGCCGGCAATGATATAGACCACAAAGGCGATCAGCGCAGGAATATGTCCTTTGAAGATCCACCAGCCGTCCTGTTGTGACGCGATAATTTCCGAAAGCTGCATCGACCCTGCGTAGGTGATGATGCAAAGCAAGGCGAGGCCTACCGACAGCTCATAGCTAATCACCTGGGCACCGCTTCTCATGGCGCCGATGACCGAGTATTTGCTGTTGCTGGCCCATCCGGCAATGAGAATGCCAATCACCCCCATCGAAGAGATTGCCAGGATATAGAGTACTCCAATGTTCAGGTCGACTGCCTGCAATCCTTTGGCAAAAGGAATGGAGCCAATGGCCATGATCGAGGCAATGATCACAATAAAGGGAGCAATGTTGAAAAGAAAGCCATCCGCATTCCGGATAAATATCAATTCCTTTAGCAGGAGTTTGATCAGATCGGCAATGGTCTGGAACAAGCCCATGGGGCCCACGCGGTTGGGCCCCAACCGGTTCTGCATCCGTGCGCAGATTTTCCGTTCTGCATAGACTAGGTACAACCCCACAATGGCATACACGATCAATAACACCACTCCCAGCAACACCATGGAAATCGCACCCGCCCAAAACGGGGAAAAAGTCTCGTTTAGGAAGTGGGTGATGGAGTCGATCAGAGGCGTGAAATCGTACATGATTTTACCGGTCTATGTCAGGTATTACCAGATCCAGCGACCCACTGATCGCTACCAGGTCGGCGATCTTATGCCCGGCCGCAATTTTATTGATGACAAAAAGGTTCGAGAAATTAGGAGTCCGGAATTTGATGCGGGCGGGAGAGGGACCGCCATCGCTCACGATGTACACGCCTAATTCCCCCCGGGCAGTTTCTACACGCTGATAGAATTCGCCTTTGGGTGCTTTAACCGCTTTCAATTCCAGCATGGTTTGTCCTTGCGGAATATCGTCGACCAATTGTTCGAGAATATTCAGCGATTCCCACATTTCTTTGATCCTCACCAGGTAACGGCTGTAGGTGTCGCCTTCGCTGAAGGTGATTTCATTGAATTTCACAAAGGGATAAGCGCTGTACGGCGCGAGATTGCGGATGTCGCAATGAAAGCCGGAGCCGCGTCCGCTGGGGCCAGTCACACCATAGTCAATGGCATCTTCTTTGGTCATGACGCCAATGCCTTTGGTGCGTTCATGGAAGATGACGTTGCCCGTGAGTAATTCATCGTATTCAGGCAGTTTCTTGCGGAAGTATTTGATAAACTCCTTCACCCGCTTCTGGAAGTTGGGATGCACATCGGCCATCAACCCGCCGGGAGTGATAAAGCTTTGGGTCAACCGTGAACCCGTAGATTCCTCAAAGATGTCCAGGACCTTTTCCCGGTCACGTAACCCATAAAAAAAGGTGGTGAGGGCCCCAAGGTCCATGCCGAATGCAGACCACCACAACTGATGTGATGCGACACGCGTGAGTTCGGCTAAAATGGTTCTGATGTATTTTACCCGGTCGCTGACTTCCACCTGCATGGCATTCTCCACACAGAGCGCCACCGCCTCGTTGTTAATGTGCGCTGAGAGATAATCCATGCGGTCGGTGAGGTGGATCATTTGCGGATACGTAAGCTTCTCGCACATTTTTTCAATGCCACGATGAATATAGCCGCAATGCGGGATGAGGTATTTTACTTTCTCGCCTTGGAGGCATGTTTCGAAACGCAATACACCATGGGTAGACGGGTGCTGCGGCCCCATATTTACAATGTACTCCTCTTTGTCTTTCAGTTCAATATCCATGATCGTTTCTTCCATAGATCAGCGTTCAAGGGTGAATGAATCTTTATAGTCTTTGCGCAGGGGATAGCCCACCCAGTCATCCTCCAGAAAAAGCCTGCGCATGTCGGGGTGATTTTCAAAACGAATACCAAACAGATCAAAAACTTCCCTCTCGAAATATTCGGCGGTGCGCCATACATCGCTCACGGTAGGCGCAACCGGATTGGCCTTGTCAGGAAGGATAATTCGCAATACGGCACAGTGATGATATTCCGAAGAGGTCAGATGGTAAACCACATGAAACCCATCTTTGCGGTCAACCGCCGTGAGGCAGAACAGATAATCCATTTTCGTTTCCGGACTTTCTTTCAGGGATTTTGCAACAGAATGCACCTTGTCGACCGGAAGAATGAACTCCGGATATTGCTTGCTGATCCCTGGCTTTTGGTCAGGGGCCCAGGAGGCAACCAGCGAGGTCAGTTGTTCGGCTTGCATAACTCAGTGTCTGTAGTGTCTTGATTTTCAATAGGTTGAACATATCTGGATTTATCTTCAGTAGAGGTATCTATTTCAGGGGATTCGGAAGGCGGACCTTCCCTTTTCAGGAGCGATTGCATTTTTATCTTTCGTTGCAATTGCATCACACCATATAGCAAGGCCTCCGGACGAGGCGGACATCCTGGAATGTAAACATCAACGGGGATCACCTGATCTACGCCCCGAACCACGGAATATGAGTTGTAATAGAATGGCCCGCCGGAAACGGCACAGGCGCCCATTGCGATAACATACTTCGGGTCAGGCATTTGATCGTACAGCCTTTTTAAGACGGGGGCCATCTTTCGGACGATGGTTCCTGCAACAACGATCACATCCGCCTGCCGCGGGGAGGCCCGGTATACTTCAATGCCGAAGCGTGCGAAGTCATGGCGGGGGGCACCCGTTGCCATCATTTCAATGCCGCAGCAACTGGTGGCAAAAGTTAAAGGCCACACCGAATTGGAACGGCCCCAATTGATAATCGAATCAAGTGCGGTGACCAATACGCTGCTGCCTGATTTTCTCAGTTCCTCCAGCGTTTCGTTGTCGTTGAAGTCTCCGTACGGTATGGATTTAATATCTACTCCCATATCAATGCTTTTTTATTCCATGCATAGAGGAGGCCCAAACCCAATACAGTGAGAAATATGACTATTTCAATAAATGCGGTGAGACCGATCTCGCGCATCACCACTGCCCAGGGGTAGATGAACACTGTTTCTACGTCGAAGATGAGATAGATAATGGCGAATAGATAATAACCAACATGAAACTGAATCCAGGTAGGTCCTTCGGTGGGAATGCCGCACTCATACGGTTCGGATTTTACTTTTCCTGGCGACCTCGGGGCGGCGTAGTAGGAGAACGCAATGGCGCCACCAACCAGGACCACGGCAGTGATGAACAGGGTGAGCAACTGATAACTTTCCATAGTCACAGATCGCAGGCGCAAAGTGTTTGCTGCGCCTTTGATGACTAAAGTAACCGGCTATGGGAGAGAACGAGTATGATTAAACTTAATGAATAAGGTGACTTTTGTCATAAGTGCGTTGAGAACCTTCAGGCCACTTTGGACACACATCAATTGGTAAGTTTTACAAGCCCGGATAGAGATTGTTCATTGAACCAATTGTTTTCTGCCACCAAGATCTAAAACACAGAGAATTTCTGCTGCCCAACGTCTCGGGTATCTTACTTTCGTGTCTTTGTATCTTAGTAGCAGTTGATCGGCTCTTGGATTGAGAACCTCGGTGTTTCCGTCACTAACCTTAATTTTCAATTAACTGGTAGTCCTCCAAAAAACGTGGTTCAGTTCAGTTTATAACAAACGATTTCGCCGGGGCTGAGTCGGTAATAAACATAATTGTAAATCTGGTCGACATCATACTCCGGTTCCTTGTCATTCTTAATATCGATGGCGTTGACAATGTCGCCGTTCGATTTACTTACTTGAATCAATTGATTTCCTTTCTTTTCCTGCTTGGTCATCATGACGATAAAATTGGGTGTAGACATGGAGGCTTTATAACGTGCACTGAATTGCTTCATTGCGCCTGCTGAGTAAGCAAAAGCTGCATTGCTTAAATTCCCAAATCCTTTTGAAAATTCCTGTCCCACCGCTTTTCCCCCGGGGTCTTTGGACTGCTGCGCTGCCTGTGCAAACGCTGCTGAATAAGCACCCGCAGCGGCCCCGATGTAAGCTGCACGGACGGCCTCGGCAGCCAGCAACGCTCTCATTAAAGCGGGCTCTCTTGGGGCGGGGTAGTATTTATAATATTTTGCCAAACCATCGAACCCGATTTTCATGATATTTTGCTCGGATGCCATGATAATTCCATCACTGACGACGTCAATAGAACGCGGAATCTCTTTGCCTTCAAACTCTATTTTTCCCGCAGTAATCTTTTTATTGGTTCCTGCTTGCTTATCAACCTCATACACCGCCTTTTCTTTCGGAGAATAAACAAATAACTTCCCCGCTCCGTTGTCACCGGTAGGGAATGGACGAACCTTATCGCTATTAAAAGGATTACCGGCTTCAATAGAGTTAGGCCATACAAGACTTCCTGTGTTTGTGTCCAGTATATTTACTTCTTTGGTGGTGATGAAAAGCAACCCCTTGGGAGTAAGTTCACTTCTAATAAGATCCCCTTTGAGCTTTACAGATTTTTCGTACTTCAGTGAACCGGTGTTCGGATCAAGCACGTTTAAATAAAATTCCTCCGCTTTGTTATTCCAGGCATTATCAAATGCGGTAGTAATAAGAATCCCATTCTCTGTGGTGATATAACTGACCACGCTTCCCTGTGCTTTGATGCCTTTTCCTTTTTTCCCCCATTGGGTTTCACCCGTTTCGTAGTTCACGAGATTGATGGTCGGTTTTTGGGAAGAGCGCGGGCAAATGATCAACCCCTTTTCATAAGGGATGACCTGATTTAATAAATCTTCTTCCTTTGCTGGTTGTTTCCATATCGGACTGCCCGTATTCAGATCAAATGCATAGTAAAGGTTATAATAAAATTTCTGTGGCCCACTCTGATTACTCGATGTGCTAAAGCCAGAGCCTGAACTCGATTCAATATCCGTTCCTACATAGACGATTCCCTTTTTAGCAGGGGAGAAATAGACTTGTCCATGCTTTGACGGCTGAATTTTATTCTTCCAAATCACCTGTCCATTGGAAGAATTAATGCGGAATACAAAGTTAGGGTGGGTGATGAGCATGCTGTTCTGATCCACTTCAAGCGGTTCACTGGTGAGCGCTTGTAAGCTAC